>JAIDPF010000090.1 GCA_029062895.1 Lachnospiraceae bacterium | reverse complement strand
TTGGATGGTGAGCAGTATCAGAAATGCCGTTACATGGCGTTTCAGCCTACATTGAGTGAGGAAAACAATCCGTACATAAAGCAGTTTTTAGAGAAAGAATTGACGTCAAACCACTGAATGAGCCTTTGGAAAATTTATTTACGACAAACACGAACCTGCCGTTGCTATATGGGCAACTAAAGAAATAAGCAACTTCTGACTCAGAATCTGGAGGTGTTACTCATGGAACTCAAGATCATACCTGCATATGATTTCTCAAAAGAAATACGCATATTGTTTTCTGAATATACTAAGATGCTTATTGCAGGGGATAGTTCATTTCAAAAATATCTTGAACTTCAGAATTATGATGAAGAATTAGAACATTTGGATATAAAATATGGTTTACCGGATGGCAGATTGTATATTGCGTTTTATCATGGAGAATTGGCGGGATGTATCGGCTTGAGAAAGATAGACGAATGGAATTGTGAGATGAAAAGGCTTTATGTCAGACCTGCTTTTAGAGGAAAGAAGATCGGAAGCAAGCTGGTTCAGCAAATCATCAAAGATGCAAAAGAAATCGGATACTCTTACATGTTATTGGACACACTGCCGTTTTTGAAGAGTGCTATTGACATGTATAAAACCTATGGTTTTTATGAAATACCAAGTTATAATGATAGTCCTATGACTACATCAATTTATATGAAGCTTGACTTATAATCTCATTACATTTCAAACACCAGATCACACCGCTCCTGTATCCGGTAAGCGTCAAAATATTGTTCCTCCAAAGGAATCCAACGGTCACGAAAATGGGAGACCGCTTCGCTTCCATTCCGGCTGCGGATACGCCGGATCTGTTCCTCCGGGTCAATACTTAGAAAAACCCGCAGATCATAAAAATCCCATAAAGAAGGATGACAGCTATAGGAACCTTCCACAATCGTAACATCCTTCTGTTTCATCTGAATCATGGATGACAGTTCCATCTTTTTACAGTCAAACTGTCGATAGGAAAACGTCAGACCCTGACTAAGGGGCGTCATCACTTCCTCAAGAAACCTTTCATAATCCACATTGCCGCCCGGTTCCAGCAAGCGCTCTTTGGTACGCTGTTCTGGCCGTAAGAAAAAATGGTCCATATGGACGACATTACATCCGATTTCTTCCTGCAGTAAGGCGGCTAACGACGTCTTCCCCGCGCCACACCTTCCATCAATGGCAACCAGCAACGGCTTTTTATGATAACCGCGGATCTGCTGTAATATGGCAGAGCATGCAGCTTTTCCTTCTTCCATACTTCAATCCCCCACCTTTTGCAGCGAAGCTGTTTTCCGGCCAAACCGCACAAGACCGGTACGGTTCAAGGCAACCATGATCGCCGGAATTAGGATAAGCTGCAAAATGATTCCGGGAATCGCATTCAAAAACGCGCCGGCGATAAACATCTGCCATGTAAAACCATTGCCGTTAATACCAAGCAACAATACCTGAACAACTCCCCATACCAGACGTCCTGCCAACATTGCCATGATCATACAACGATATAACGCAATGACACACTGCCAACGGGAATGGGAATACAGCCAGCCGATCACCGCTCCATATGTGGCAAGTTCAAACGCCATTGCAATTCCCGTTGGGAAAAGAATCGGCATTCCAAACACCATAGAACGCAGAATCGGCAGTATAAATCCAACGATAAGACCATACTGCCAGCCACAGATCAATCCGCACAAAAAAACGGGAATATGCATAGGCAGAAGCATGCTTCCAATCTGCTTGATCTGTCCGGTCAGAAACGGCAATACCAGCCCTATCGCCATAAACATAGCCGCCAATGTTAAATTAATAATAGGTTTCTTTCTTGTTTCATCCATTCTGAAAATCCTCCATTTAATTACCCTTACATCCTGCTTCTTTTTTAATAAGCAACAATCTCTTTTATCCGTTTAAGTTTTCCTAAAATATGTTTTCCTGAGATCTATTATATAATTTTGTTTCTATTAACACAATTTTATTTTTAAAGTTTTTGCATAAGCTAATCTTATACTAAAAATCAAGACTTTAGAAAAATACTACGCCTCCTGTGGAATAAAAGGCAGGACGGGTTGAAATGCACATATGAATAATGTATTATTATGTCAAAATGACATCCTGAGGGCAATCTATGAAAATCAATCTATCGCTCAAATATTGGAGTAAACACAAAAAAAGAGCATTTTCCGTCATATTTGCAATTGCTGTCAGTATGGCTGCGCTTGTCTGCGCAACTTTTCTTGCCCGAAGCTCATCTGTAGCGTATTTAGAATCCCAGCTTGACATAAGCGGTAATTATGATGTAATTTTTCCGAAAATAGCTGCGGACTGGCTTTCCTATTATAAAAATGATGACAGATTCTCCGCCACAGGGACCTTATATAGAAGCGGAAAGATCATTTCGCCAACCGGAACAGAATTTTTCTTTGGCGCACTGGACGATCCGGCGATCGATCTGTATCATTCCACCCCTGAAGATGGCAGGTATCCACAAAAAAGCGGGGAGATAACCGCGTGCCGCAGTTTTTTTGAAGCCAACGGATGCTATCCTGAGATTGGAGCTGCATTGTTCCTAACGCTTTATGATAAAGACGGTTTATTATTTAAAGAATGTGAATTTACGATCGTTGGTATCCTTGACGACAAAAACACCCGGGTTCTTTTTGAAAAAGATGATTATGTCTTTCCTCAGGTCTTTTTGTCATTGGAAGATATTCCTCAAAACTCTGATCAGGATCTGATGGCTGACTATGCGTTTTCTGCCGATATCAGTCAAATGAAGGATGAATTTCGGGAACGAGAAATCGAATTTTTTGATGGCAGCCGTATCATGATGATGAATACAGTTGCTCTTGTCCCTATCACCGAAATATCCGAAAAAAATCTTTATGACTTCCTTGGTGTCGCACACAAAGACTTTTATGCTTATGCACTTATTCCAATTTTCTCGTCTGTGGTCTTGTTCGTTGCATTTGTGTCCATATGCAATGCCGTCTCAACCTCGCTTTCAGAAAGAAAACATCAATTTGCAATGCTGCGCTGCATCGGAATGGGCAATGACAGCGTCATGAAAATGGCGCTTACGGAGTCCTTCTGCATGGTCTTAGCCGGAATGGGCATAGGATTTATCCTTGGCATTGCAGTATATGTACTTATTCTTGTAATTCAGAGTACTTTCCTGAATATAAATGTTTATCCTGCATTTTCAGTCAATCCAGTAATTGAAGCAACTACCGTAAATCCGTACCTGTTTCCGACAGCCGTATGTTTTGTCTGTAGTTTTTCCGCAATTCTGATCCCCTATCTGATCCAGCTTCACAAATCCCCAACGGAAGGATTGCGCAGCAATAGTCCGTCCGCTCCCAAAAAGGTTTTGAAGATAAAAAACAAATCAGCGGTCCTTGGGAAATTATCGGGAGGACTGCATCAGAATCTTTCGTTATTCATCATTGTCATTGTAGTTGTCTGGTCATCCGTTTTTGGATATTCTTATTTTTCCGCCCAGTCAGCAGTTGACAACCAAACTTATCAGACAATGTTGGAAAATGCCCGGCTCATGGGATTTGATTATCTTGCGGAAAGAAGTTTCGATACTGCAAATTGCGGTAATGCCCAGTTAAACAGACATGGTTCAGGGATATCCCCGGAGCTTGCAGAAGAAATCGCCACATTTGATTCTGTGAAAAGTTTTTTCGCCTGTATTGAAGCGAGAAGTACAAAAGCGGTTTTTTCATCAGATAAACTCAGCGATGAGATGCTTATGACGCTTTCTTCGGTAAATCTTGACAATAACGTTCAAGAAGGACTTGAGGAATTAAATGAAAAATCACTCAGCACACAAGGATATCTCGACAGTGAAGTACTGTTCAATATCCCCACCATAGGCGTTTCGGACAAGGAACTTGAATTTCTTGCAGAGTATATTGTAGATGGAAGTATCAATATGGAAAAATTGCGTTCCGGAGAAGAAGTATTGATACTCATAACCACAGGAACCGATCCATTTTCGGTAGGACAGACGCTTTCCATGACGGATGTAGTAATCGACGATCCCATCATTGAGGAATACGATTTTACCACCGGATATGTACCTGACGGATATGAACCCCATTTTTATTACGACTATACTGATAATGCGGATATGACAAATCTACCCGGATACGCTTTTGGTGCACGATGCGACTATGAAGTAACGGTAGGCGGACATATAGAAATATCTGATCATGACATCGCCCAATTTTTTCAAACACAGGGGGTAATCGGGGACTGTGGGTTCAATATTTTATGTTCTGAAAATGCGTTCTCAAAATGGGGACTGCCTGACAGAAATTATACAAAGCTTGGCGTAAGTTTAGAGGATCATGCGCCTATTGCGGATTTTGAGAGGCTGTGGTACAACGTCATGGGAAACAGTAAGGACATAAGCAACACAAGTCAGGCCTTTATCATCCGCCAGATGAACAATGTGGAAGCGGCGAATATATCAATCTTTTTTTCCATCATAGCGATTGTAGTCATCCTTGGGCTTGTGGGAATGAGCAACTCGATCAACCTTCGCGTCAGAAGACAACTTCACGCATATTCCGTTCTCAGAGCCGTCGGTTGTTCCAAAGCAGGTCTTGTTTTCATGATTCTCAGACAAGGTTTAATTTATGTCCTGATAGGTTCGATCACCAGTTTCCTGCCTTTATGGATTTTTGAACAATTCAGAAAAAAAGCCATTGCGTATGCTGCTCAGGGTTCCAGCATGCTGCTGCCGGAAAACGGACGATTTAATATCCCGTGGCACTCTCTCTTTCCCACAAGAATAGAGTTATTTGACCAGCCTCTGATACTGATTATTCCTACGGTATTTTTAATCGTATGTTTTATCATACTCATTTCCAATGTCCTGCCCGCAATATGGGTAATCAGGAAGAATATAACAGATGCACTGAAAAACGATGATTTTTAAAGGAGGCAGGATACAATGATCATAAGCATAAATGAATTAACGAAAATTTATGGCAATGGAGAGTCACAGGTAAACGCAGTAAACAACATATCGACATCCTTCCAAACCGGTGAATTTTGTGCCATTATCGGTGCATCTGGGAGCGGAAAAACCACTCTTCTGCATATGCTTGGAGGACTGGACGCTCCTACCAGCGGCAGCGTAAAGTATGACGATATCGATATTTATAATCTGAGCGACCGAAAACAGGCGGAATTAAGAAGAAAAAAATGCGGATTTGTCTTTCAGTTTTTTAACCTGATTCCGGAACTTACGGCAGAAGAAAATATACTTCTTCCCATTCTTCTTGATAATGGAAAGATTGACAGGCCTTATATTGGTGAACTCGTGAAGCTGCTTGGCATTACAGAGCGTTTATCCCATTATCCGTCGCAAATGAGCGGCGGGCAGCAGCAGAGAACAGCCATTGCCCGGGCAATGGCTAACAATCCTGAAATCATTTTCTGCGATGAACCAACAGGAAATCTCGATGAAAAATCGGGTGAAAATGTAATCGGGATGCTGATAGATGTACAGAGAAAATTTGGGAAAACGGTTATTATTGTAACTCACGACAATAATATCGCAAAGCGTGCCGATAGAGTCATAAGAGTTGCGGATGGAAAAATTGTTGAGGACAGATCGTTTGACAATAAACAAGAATATGATACGCCGCCTACGATAAAAGCTACAACAGCGGAACCAGTTTGAATCGAAAACAAAACTCTGTCTCATAAAAACGATAAGCATCCATTACGGCCGGTCCACAACTGTTGGAACCGATGCCATTCAATGCATAATCCAGACAAAGAACCGTGCTGTCAGACTTTACTAACTGATAATTGTGTTCTGCCTCCTCCAAAGCCTCCTGCGTATATACGGAAGCATTAAAGGAGAAGGGCTTTTCTGATACTGCAACAAGGCCAAACTGACCGTTTGTCAGTTCTACATAATCACAATCCCAGTGACTGCTGTTTTCCTGCGGGCGGATATAATCCTCATGCATCTCTTCAACCTTTGCATGGTATAAGCCGTGACTGGCTGACCTATGCTTATCACGATAGCTCTCATGAGGACCCATACCATAATAAGAGACATTTTTCAGCATGCTATTGAGGAACAAGCGCACACCGAATCTTGGAAGATCCGGGAATTCTTCATTCTTTTTTACGTCTATTTCTGATAAGATCCCGCCACCTCCATCAATTTTCCATGTCAATGTTACATCAAGTATCTTCTGCACTGTTGCCGCCGACATAGATGCTGTTGTCACGATTTCTATGCCATCCACAGTCTGACGGACGTCCGTAGTATATGCTCTTACATATGTCTCATCATAACAAGCCTTCTTCCACTTTGTCTTGATAAACATATCGTTATCTGTTGGAGCTCTCCAGATATTAAGCTCCATTGGTTTGTCAAGGTACTGCTTCTCTGCAAAGCTGATGGACTCAAACATACCGTTCTTCTTGCTGTAAACATAGTGAAAATCTTTTCCTTTCACCACGATCTGGCTATCGCTCTCACTTACTTCCATATCTGAAGAAGCAATCCCTTTTTTAAGCCATTTTACGGCATTCTGATTTCTACCATCCTGATTCTTAATTAAAACTTCATCAAATCCAAGAATATGCTTATCCGGAATTAACGGCATTTCTTTCTTAAGACTATAAGTTACTTTTAAGAATGTTTTTCCTTTTTCAGGAATTTTGATTTTAAGCGGTGTGGTTCCTTCACTATGCGGCGCTATGGAAACAGCAGGGATCTTTCCTGATTCAATGGTAAGTCCATCGCAGGTTACTTCATAACTAATATCTGCATAATCCTTCAGATCATCAAAATCCATATAGTTTTGAAATTTTATTTCACCGCTTTCTTCGTTATATGACACCACTCTTGCCGGCCGATATACATTCTTGTATTCAAGAAGTCCTGTATGAGGTCTTCTATCTGGATATACAAGTCCATCCATACAGAAATTTCCATCATGTATTTTTTCTCCATGATCACCGCCATAGTAGTACATTGTCTTTCCATTGTCGGAAACACCCTTATTAATTGCGTGATCGCACCATTCCCATACAAAACCGCCGCACATGATATCATGTTGTTGGATCAGCTGAAAATAATCCTCAAAATCTCCAGGACCATTTCCCATACTATGGCAATATTCTACCAGTAAAAACGGCTTGCTGGCATCTCTGTTAAGATACTCCCGGATTTCTTCCAGGGAAGGATACATTCTGCTGTATAAATCAAGATTCTCATAATTGTATGTCACATCATAATTCCGATATCTTGCACTCTCATATTGAGTAATTCTTTCCGAATCATATTCCTTTGTCCATTTAAGCGCTTTCTCAAAATTGCAGCCGTAAGCGCTTTCATTTCCCATAGACCACATTACGATACAGGGTCTATTCTTATCGCGCTTAACCATTAACTGTACACGGTCAAGGATAGCGTCTTCCCATGCCGGATCATCTGCAATCTGCTCATTCCAATGTTTAACACGGTTCTCATCTGTATCCTCTTTACGATAAATAAGACATGGTCCATGCGCCTCTATATCAGCCTCATCAATTACCATGAACCCATATTTATCACAAAGCTGGTAGAAATAGGGCGCATTTGGATAATGACTGCTGCGGATTGAATTAAAATTATGCTGCTTCATCATAGTAAGATCAGTCATAATCTGTTCCATACTCACCGTAAATCCTGTAACAGGATCCGAATCGTGCCGGTTCACGCCCCTGAACTTTATCTTCTGCCCATTAAAATAGATCGCCCTATCCTTTATCTCGATAGTTCTAAAACCGATATGATCTACGATGGTTTCATACTCTGTTTCTAAGATCAGCGTATAAAGATATGGATTTTCTGTATTCCAAAGCGCAGGGGATGCAACCGTTAAAAGGATTGCTCCATCCTCACTTATATTTCCGGATGCCACTACTGCACCATTAACATCCTCCACAGTAACTGTTGTGTCTACCTTGTCCGAAAACACAACTTCCAGCTTTGCAACAGCCTTATTGTGCTTTACATCTGTTGTGATCCTGTAATCAGCAATTGCCCTTTCGGGTCTATTTAAAATATAAACATCCCGAAAGATTCCGCTCATACGGAACTTGTCCTGATCTTCCAAATAGGAACCATCACACCACTTCATAACCAAAACAGCAATTGTATTACTTCCCTCTTTTATTAGAGCTGTGATATCAAACTCACTTGTTGCATGGGACACCTGACTATAACCGACATACGCGCCATTCAACCATACATAAAAACAGCTATCTATGCCTTCAAAATTAAGGTATGCTTTCCCTGCCTTTTTATCTTTCTTATACTCAAACGCATACACATAAGCCCCGCAGGGAACATCCTGTGGCACATATGGCGGATCAAAAGGAAACGGATACCTGATATTGGTATATTGATGATTATCATAACCAGCATTCTGCCATACGCCTGGCACTTTTATTGCCTCATAAAAAGATACGTCAAAACCCACCTGGTAAAACTCTTCCTTTACATCATAGATGCTATCGTAATATTTAAATCTCCATGTTCCGTTTAAAAACTGAATACGGTCAGACTCTTCACGGTGTTCCACAAGATGATCCATTCTTTTTGATGCCGGGATATAATATGCCCTGGCAGGCATTGTATTTTCATGGAGCACATTTAAATTTTCATAATAACGCGGCACTATCATTCCGCATCCTCCTCTCTTAAATATCCCTTTAGGCAAAAACTACTTAGAAGATTTTTTCTTCTTCCTTTCCGGAAGTTCCGCCCACATCTCCTTCACCATGCTCTGCAGCTTCTCCCGATCTTCTATAATCGTACAGGGAAGCATCTCCTTCGTTCCCTCATAGGGCAGCTCCGGTTCACTATCCGGCATGTATTTCTTACTCGTTTCCGTGATTTTGATCAGCAGTTCGCCTGATCCGTATATGCCGCCGAAAATTCTTTCATTGTAGTAAAAAATATATCCGCCCATCATAGGGATATTCCTCACTCCCGGCAGTCCTGACAACTGGTCCATCACATATTCCATCATCCTCTTATTCTGATCCTTACCCATATCGCACGCCCCTATCCATTGATCATCTTCAAGAACTTCTTCTCAGACAAAATCTCATTAGATACATACTTTCCATCTAAGAACAAAGCGTAATTGGTAACCGGTGTAGGTACATTTTGCGCAGTCTTTCTGTCTTCAATATGAATGGAATGAAATGGCACACCCTTTTCCTGCGCGATTTTTTCTATCAACGGCACATATTTTGCCGGGAACGGACACTGATTTGTATAGTACAGCACATAACCTTTCTCCTCTGTTACCGGATGCTTCGCACATTCCTTAAACTTTGGCTGCTCCGCATCTTTCTCAAACGGCAGGAACCATAGCTGGATTCCATTGTCTGATTCATCGCTCACGGTAAACCCCTTATATTCCAAGAACTTAGGATCTGCCAGAAACGCCCTTTTCTTCGCGGAAGATAAGACGCATAGTCCCCGCTTTCCCTTTTCTTTGCTGTCCTCGATACATGTTTCCAACAGATCGTTGGAATATCCATGCCCTTTCAGGGACCCGGAAACCCAAAGGCAGTCAATGTACATATACCCCTCTGCAATGATCGGGACCCATGCATTCTCTGCGGGGATATACTCTATGAAGCATTTTCCCCGTTCTACACTTTTCAGAAAGACAAGTCCTTCATCAAACCGCTCTGATAACCATGCTTTCTTCGATGACACTTGGACGTCTTTATTGTTGGAAATGGCACAGCAGATATGCTCCTTTTCCAGATTTTCTTTCGTGACTCTTATATATTCCATAGTTCTTATACCCTCCTTATTGGATGCCGGATCACTGTTTTTAGCCTTTCCGGAGCCACCCTGCGCGCATCGCTCAGATAGATTTCATGATGATATCTCTGGTCTGTAATATCCAGTGTATATCCCTGTTCTTCCATAAAGCGATGCATCCCTTCTATGGTCGCCGGTTCATCATCATATGCTCCGATATGCATACACTGCACGCAAAGACCTTCCTCATATGTCAGGAATTCCACTTTTGAGAAATCCGTTGCCTTCTTTCTTGACGCTTCTTCTACAGCCCACGCAAAGTCCATTTGGGTCACAAAATCCGGCAGCCGAATGACCGAAATCCATTGAAATTTGTCCTTACGGCTATAATCAATACCGGCAATACCCGCCTGCCACCAAAACCCCTCCAGCGGCGGTACGACATAATCAAAATATCCTTCTATCTGGTGGTCGCCCTTCTTACTCATCTTAATCGTAAATGCAATCCCGTACAAAAGCCCAATGGATGCTTTATACTCTCCGCCTTCCGTATTGGGATCACCGCTGCCGCGTACAGCCAGAAACTTCATCTTGGGAACCGTCACAATTTCCGGTTTTGCTTTCGGCAGATAAAATTCTTTGTATTCCTTCTTATAGTCAAACGCCATTCCCGGAACCTCCCTTTAGCCGGTTCACGCGGTCTTTCACTGTCTTCATAAATTCTTCCTCTGACAGATTCGGATCACGAGTCCCAAGAATGATCTCACAGGGAAGATTCTTACACTCTCCACAGGAAGCGAATCCCTGCTGTATCTTACTGCAATGATAGATCGGACACTCCTTCCCTTCCGGCGCATGAAATACCTTTCCACTTGCTTCATTACATCCTGTACATAAATTCCCGTATAAACTGCAGGTGCCGCAATCTGACCCACAGCAGCTCACATTCTCACTCATTTTGAGTCCTCCTGATATAATTTGATTGTTTCTTCCGCAATACGCCTGATGGCATTGCGGACGTCTTTTGGTTCCAACACCTCCGCCTTTTCGCCAAATGTCAGAATCCACGTGATAAGATTCTCCCTATCCGTATAGTCGGCGGAAAAAAGAAGTCTTCCGTCCTCAGTCTCCCTAAAACAGTGGGGACCGAACTCTTCCACCAGCCTCCATTTCACATCAGGCGTAAAAAGCGCCTTCACCTTGATGCCGCCCGGAAAGATTTTCTCATTGGACAGATCCGGTATGGGAACATTTCTGCTTTCAAAACTCTGATCGGTTTCCACCGCCTGATCCATACGGTTCAGCTTAAACAGTCGATAATCTTTTCTGTCTTTACACCATCCCCATACATACCAGTTTGACCACTGGAACACAAGGTAGTATGGTTCAATACAACGCTCGCTTTCTCCTGTAGGCGCATAATACTTGAATTTCAGTAAGTGCCTGTTTTCAATCGCACTCTGAATGATCTCGATCTTTGGCGCCAGAGAGCCCTTGTACCAGGACGACAAGTCGATCAACATGGAATCCCTGCCGCTGATAAACTCGGACGACCCTGTCTGCAGCTTCTCCATCAGTTGACCATAGTACCTGCTTCCGCTTACGCTGTCCAGACTCCGAAGCCCCGCAAGGATCATCTGCATATCCTTGGAGGTCAATATCGTCCTGTCCATACGGTACCCATCCATAATACTGATACCGCCGCCAGCGCCCTGTGCTGTCCTGATGGGAATCCCTGCCTTGCAAAGATCTTCAATGTCCCTGTTGATGGTTCTTCTTGATACTTCAAACCTCTCTGCCAGATCCGGCGCTGTTGTCTTCTCTTCTTGCAATAAGATGGACAATATCCCGATCAGCCTGTCTATCTTCATCACTTTTCACGCTCCGTCTATATCATATCAAGCATAACACGACAACTGTATGTCATGTTTATTATATCAAATAAAATTATTTTATATCAGAGAAAGCCGGACCTGACATTCATTGATGTCGAACCCGGCTTTTCAAACTGTTTATGAACTGCATTTTTAATTTTACAAACATTTTGCTAACCATCTGACCGGCTTGGAATACAGAATCATATTATAATTCCGGTCCCCCAGATGGAATGACTTCTTCCACAACGCCCTCCCCGGCGATCTGTGTCTTCATCTGCTCGGAAAGCTGCCGGAGCACGTCGTTGACATTATCCCCATCCCAGATCTTGGTATATGCCAGTTCCAATTGCATCCAGAAATTGCTGATCTCCAAAATCTTAGGCAGTGA
Source organism: Lachnospiraceae bacterium (assembly GCA_029062895.1). Lineage (GTDB taxonomy): Bacteria > Bacillota > Clostridia > Lachnospirales > Lachnospiraceae > NK4A136. The sequence continues at coordinate 18,869 of JAIDPF010000090.1, read as the reverse complement.
TGTGGAATTCTCATATATAACAGCAATCTCATCGTTGATATCTATCACAAAGTTCTCTATCGGATGAGCCGCCTGCATCTTACAAGTTCTATCATAAAGGGTGTTTGCATTCTCATAGGCAAGGTATCCGGCAAAGATATTTGCCATTTCCTTCTGCTCGCTGTAACCATTTATCACGATGACATTCGTCACTGACAGTCCTCTAGCCGCATGCTCTCCATCAATGCTTGGCAGCGCCGCGATACCATATTCAAAAGAAAATAGACCTTCTTCCTTTGCTTCCTCCAGACTTCCGATAGCGTCAATCGTCGCAATCGTAAAGAGCGTCTTTCCATCCAGAAACTCCTGCAGAACCTCCTCATAGCTGCTCTCCTTGGATTCTATGGAAAAAAATTGGTGCAGTTCCTGATAAACGTTCATACACGCAATCGTATCTTCATTGTAGATCTCGATCACGGATGCGTCATCTCCACAGGGTCCGCCCATATTCATATATGCTCCCGCGAAAAAGTAATTATATAAAATATCAGAAACATCCCAAAGAAAAATATTCTCTACCTGTTCCGGCGCATTATAAGAATCCGCAATGTCAAGGATGTCTTCAATGGATTCCGGGATCAGATCATACATCTTCTGTGAAACAGCCGCATCCCAGGATGCCTCATCATATCCATCCGGTATGCCCTGCTCCGTATTCATATCTTCCTCGTCATCCATCCCTTCGTCAGCGCCCCCGTCCTGTCCAGCTTCGCTCCCTGAAATGATCTCCTCGCGCAGCGCGCCGTCTGCGATCTGGGTCAGATAAGTCTTATTATACAGCAGAAACGCCGTCTCATAATAAAACGGATAAGCGTAATATTCTCCCTTATAAGTTACCGCGTCCAATGCGGTCTGCGGGAAGTAGAAATCATCCAGGATCTCTTTCGTATCCTCTACCGGGGACGCTAATCCCGCCATGATCAGCCTCTCCAGAGAATCAGATCCTGTCAGATAAAGATCCGGAACCTCATTGCCGCTGATAGAAGCGCTGTTTAATGCCTGAACATACTCAAGACCTGACTGCAACACCGGCACAACGCGGACATCATAGTCCTCATAAAATGCCAGCGCCGCACTATTGATATAATCCGTCAGTTCTTCATCCATATACCAAATGTATATCGTATCCTTCTGAAAACCCGATACAAATCCGTAATCCATTTCGCCATCATATGTTCCTGCATACCACACGCCTGCCAGCAGCGCCAGTACGAGAAGTATCGACGTCATCTTGTGTTCTGAACCCATACCTAGCATCCACGCCTTTTTCCAACTATACTATGCACTATTTCTTTTCTGTCTTTTATGATCCTATGATCTGAAATTATATGCACTTTTTCAAGATCATCATCATCTCATCTACATGCTCTCTCGTAATAACCAGCGGAGGCAGAAAACGAATCACATTCGTACCAGCATTGATCAGCACCAGCCCCTCCTCCAAAGCACGTTTGAGAATGTCTCCAACCGGATGGTCAAATTCCAATCCCTGCATCAGACCGCGGCCACGCCGTTCAATAATATCCCTATGATCAGCCTTCAATGCATCAAGCTGTTCTTCCAGATAAGCCGATACGGAAACCACATTGTTCAGCACATCCGTCTTTTCAAAGAGTTCCATCACCTTACATACCGCAGCGCCGGCTAAAGGATTGCCACCGTAGGTCGTCCCATGATCGCCTGCCACAAGGGAATGATCCGCTACCTTCTGCGTCATTAAAAATGCCCCTACCGGTATGCCGCAGCCTAGCGCTTTCGCCGACGTCATGATATCCGGCTTGATGCCATACTGTTGCCACGCAAACATTGATCCGGTTCTACCCATACCGCACTGGATCTCATCTAAGATCAGCAGGATATCACGTTCATTACAAAGTTCCCTTACTTCCTGCAAGAACTCCTTTGTTGCAGGATGGATACCGCCTTCGCCCTGCACAGTCTCCATCATAATCGCACAGGTCTTATCCGTCAGCCCTGCCTTGACGCTCTCTATATCATTGAACTCTGCAAATTTCACATTGCCTATCATCGGGCGAAATGCCTCCCGATACTTCGGTGTTCCCGTCACAGACAGCGCTCCCATGGTTCGTCCGTGGAAAGAGTGTTCCATCGCTATGATCTCATGATCCGTCGTATTGTCTTTCAAATACGCGTATTTTCTTGCCGCCTTGATCGCGCCTTCTACCGCTTCCGCACCGCTGTTCGTAAAAAAGATCCGGTCCATGCCGGATACCTTTAGGACAGCCTTTGCCGCTTCGATTGCAGGCACATTATAATAATAATTGGACGTATGCAGGATCTTATCAACCTGATCCTTGATTGCGTCGTTGTATTCCCGATTGTCATAACCCAGAGCGAATACGCCGATCCCGGAACAAAAATCCAGATATTTCTTTCCGTCTGTATCCTTTAAATAAACGCCCTCTCCACTCTCAAAAACCACCGGATACCGGTTATAAGTATGAAGCAGAACATTCTCTGCTTCATCAATATATTGCTGCATACTCATGTTTATCATCCTTTCATTCTTGCGTTAATCCAGACTCTCTCCGTCCTGTATGATAGCCGTTCCGATTCCATGATTGGTAAAGATCTCCAGTAACAGACAATGCGCAATCCGTCCGTCTAAGATATGCACCCTGTTCACTCCGTTTTCGATTGCTTCAATACAGTTGTTTAGCTTTGGAAGCATACCGCCGCCGATCAGTCCATCGCCAATCAGTTCATGGGCCTGACTGACATTTAATCTTGAAATAAAGGAAGACTTATCATTAATATCACGATACAAGCCTTCAATATCTGTTAAAAACGCCAATTTTTCCGCGCCCACCGCTTGAGCAATAGCACATGCCGCGTCATCTGCATTGATGTTATAGCTTTCAAATTGATCATCCATTCCAATGGGCGCAACCACCGGAAGGAAATCCCGCTCTAAAAGGTCGTATAATATCTTTGCATCCACATGGGTGATCTGTCCGACATAACCGATATCCTTGCCATCAGACAGTTTCTTTTCCACCTTTAACAGTTCTCCGTCCTTACCGCTGATGCCTGCCGCATACACACCCAGAGACTGGATCATAGATACCAGCCGCTTATTCACCTTGCTGAGTACCATTTCCGCAATTTCCATCGTCTCAGCATCCGTCACGCGGAGTCCATTGACAAACTCCGATTCCTTTCCAACCTTTTTTACCCAGCTGCTGATCTCCTTGCCGCCGCCATGCACAATGATAGGCTTAAATCCTACCAGCTTCAGCAGTACCACATCCTTAATGACATTTTTCTGTAGTTCCGGATCCGTCATGGCGCTTCCGCCGTATTTCACAACGATGATTCTTCTGTTAAATTTCTGTATGTAGGGCAGTGCCTCGATCAAAACCTCTGCCTTGGCTAAGATCTGGTCCATTTCCAAATCGTTCAATTTTTCTGTTCTCCCCTCAATAATATAAATGAAGTCTATCAGGACCTGTAATCCGCATTGATCTTCACATAATCGTAAGTCAGATCGCATCCCCATGCCGTCGCGGAAGCATCCCCTTCGTGCATATCAACGACCACAGTCACCTCCGGCTCCGACAAAATCTTTGTCGCTTCCTCCTCGCTGTAATCCGCCGCAATGCCGCCCTGAAATACCAGTATCTTTCCTGCGCTGCTGGTAAAATACAGATCCACTTTCTCTGGTCGGAAGCTTACGCCGGAATATCCCAGCGCACACATGATCCTTCCTGCATTGGCGTCATGACCATAAATCATCGCCTTTACCAGACTGGAACAGACAACTGATTTCGCAAGTATCTTTGCATCCGCCTTTGTCTTTGCCTTCTGAACCGTTACTTCCAATAACGCGGTGGCCCCTTCGCCATCTCCCGCCATCTGTTTTGCCAGATATTCACAAATCCGGTACAGCGCTTCTTTGATCGTCTGATAATCTTCATCCTCTGCGATGATCTCCTGATTGCCCGCCATACCGTTGGCAAGCACCACCAACGTATCATTGGTCGAAGTATCACCATCTACAGAGATCATATTAAAGGTATCCTGCACAACCTCCGAAAGCGCTCTCTGCAGCAATGTCTTTGAGATGGCAGCATCCGTTGTGATAAATCCAAGCATGGTACACATATCCGGATGTATCATGCCGGACCCCTTACACATACCGCCTATGGTAACCGTACCACTGCTCAGCGCAACAGTCATGGCAGTTTCCTTCTTATGGGTATCCGTCGTCATGATCGCCTGCGCCGCTTTTGTACCGGCTTCTTCCGATGTGTCCTTTCTTTTCAACAGCTCCTTTGTTCCCTGGACGATCCGATCGACCGGAATCTGCATGCCGATGACGCCTGTCGACGCCACCAGTATATTCTCTGCGCCGTCTCCTGTCACTTCCGCCGCTGTCTTAGCCGTCGCGCGACAAAGTTTCATACCTTCTTCTCCGGTACACGCATTGGCGATTCCCGAATTAATGATTACAGCTTTCACATAATCCGCTTTTTCCACAACCTGCTGATCCCAGACTACAGGAGCGGCCTTTACTACATTAGATGTAAACACACCGGCCGCCATACAGGGCTGTTCACTGTAAATGAGCGCCATATCCTCTCTATCCCGATACTTGATCCCTGCCGCATAAGATGCCGCTGCAAACCCTTTCGGGCTTGTTACGCCTCCGGAAATTGCAACAATCCTGTCCATCATTTCAAACTAATCCTCCATGTCAGAGCCTCAAATTGCTGTTATTGGTTAAATGCCGTAATATTCGCTTCATTTAACGTAAAATCATAGTAATTGAGATCCTCTCTTTTGGTCCAGCCGATGCTGTTCCAGAATGCATTGCCGATATCATTTTTCGTAAACGCAATCAATGATACCTTATTGATATGCTCCTTCTTCAGCACATTCATGGCATAAACCGCCATAGCTTTACCGATTCCCCGCCGCCTGTACTGATCCGCCACGCAGACATGATAAAAACATCCCCGCCTTCCATCATGTCCACATAGGATACTGCCGACGATCTTTCCATCCTCTATCGCTACCACACTTGTGGTAGGATTTCTTTTTAAAAACATCTCGATTCCTTCTTTGGAATCATCCACGCTGCGGATCCCAAACCCCTTAATGGTCATCCACAGGTCATGAACATCCTGATAATCATCTATCGTCATTGCTCTTATCATTGTATGTACTCTCCAATGTTTCCGCACTTCCTGATTTTATTCAGGCATCCTCTGACCTATTTTAACACACTTTATCCATTAGGGGAATAAAAAAGCAGGAATTACTTTTCCTCAGTCTTTTTCATTTTCGCATCCGTTTCTAATAAGAAGGACGCCATCATTTCCTCCATAACATTACAGATCTTGCGTTTGTTTTTCACACACATACCGCAGAAATCATCATAAAGGACATTAGAAACCCTGAAAACACAGATAATTCTATCAATGTGAATAGGCATTCTTAAATTGACCTGATACCGCTTTTGGATCTCGTCATAGTCATCTCCCAGCAGCGGATTAAAGTATTTGTCCTGCCGTCCATATTCAATATAACAGGAAAAGAGATATTCCATCAGTTCACTTTTGTTGACCTTTAATTCCTTGCAACGCTGCGCAAACTTGGTATGTATCTCTGTAGAAAGCCGGTTATACTTTGACACTCTTAATACCCCAAGATTGTTATTGCAAATCAAATACGCCGCAATCATTTCTTCCAACACATCACAGATTCTCTGATTATTTTTTTTGCACTGCTCATTAAATTCATCATACAAATGATCAAAGATACGAAAAGCAAATACTTGACGCTCTATATGGGTGGAATCCGTAAGATCCACATCATAGTTAGAACGAATGATGATATGATCCCTCCTGGTGAGGAAATGAACCGCGCCAGGCGTCTTATCACAGTTCTTTAAATAATCTTTCACAAAGTGCTCTAAAAGATCACTTTTATTGATCTTTTCCTGTTGGCAATAATCAATCAGTTGCTTGTGCAGAGTAACAGACAACCTGATATTTTTGGACACTCGCGCTAACACATGTCCGTTCCTCATGCAGTTCTCTTCGTAATACTTTTGAAAATCTTCATAAAAAAATACTCTTGGCATATGCACCTCCATTGGATTCGCTACAATCAATCATATATTCAATCCCTATCAAATGTCAACAGTAACTTACAAATCTTAGGAAAGTACATCATAAAAATAACAATAAATTTCACTTTATTAACAAATAAAAGAGAATACAGAACCGTTTAGGCATTAACCCCTTACTGCTCTATATTCTCTAAATATTGTCTTTTTTCAAATTACAAATCCTATTGATCTTTCATTTGATTTGTAATCTGCACCCGCTTCGGCCTTTTGGGTTGATGTAAAAATCCAATACAAAATGGGTGTCCGGAATTATTTCTTTCTACCTCCGTTCTTACGGTTCTTTCCATAACAGCCAATAAAGATCTTTTCATGTCAGCCTGTTTCATTGCATTGTACCTCCTGTTTTTTTATTTTTGCAATCAACATCAGCGCGGCGGATAATATCACTGCCATTGATATCATCCCTATGTATCGCTTGTTAACACCCATCACAGCCATGATCAGTATCAGTCCAAACTGGAGGAGGGCCATATGCCTAGCCGCTTTTTTTGATGTTACCAGTTCGCTGTACTCCATTGCCATATTCGGATGGTTAACAGTGCCTATGATACATATATAGATTAGAGCAATGATAAGGCACACATATACGATCCCCATATATCCGGTAATCACATGACTCAGAAAAAGAACTCCAATGTATATGACTAGCGAATCCACATAACATTGCCAAAAATATTTTGCATGATAACCACCGGTATGTCTTCTTAAAGAAAAAAATGCCAGTAAAAATATAATCGAGGGTACAAATTCATTAATAATCAAGCTTAAAACAACGATCGAAGCTATCGACAATGTTCTCTCAATCATGGTAGTCAAAGCATAAACGTAATGTTCCCTTAATTCATGACTGATAAAGCTCTCTTTTTCAAATTGGTCCGTGATCTTATTTGCCAATCTGACAATCATCTCTTGCACCTCTGACCTGATCTTATCAGATTTATGGTATAATTCAAGTTCTATTGCATAATATAGACATTTTTTGCAGGAATCAGAGGTTTTTCCACAAAACTTGACATCAATGCACCGGAAAGTATTCTTAAGCAATCTCCGGCAAAAAGATCGAGAAATAAAATTCCTGCTTGCTGTTATCGATAATATAGGACCCATGATATTTCTCGATCACCTTAACGATATTTTTGATACCTACTCCATGATTTTCCGGATGACTGCTCTTACTTGTTTTGATCTCATTATTCTCACGAATCAGCGGTTGAGAAAATGTATTTTTTACAGATAGAACCACCGTATTATCTTCCCTTAATAAAAATTTTAATTTAATGATCCGTTTCTCTTTACATTGTTCACACGCTTCAATCGCATTATTTAAAAGATTTGCCAATAGAACAACCAGGTCCTCATTCTGCATCTTTATTTTCGACAGGTCATTCACCCGAAACACAAACAAGATCTGCTTGCCCAGAGCTTCCTGATATTTCGCGTTGATGATTGCATTAACGATTACATGATTGGTATCTATAACACAGTTTTCATAATTGATACTATTGCTGAGGTTGGTTATGTAATCCACTAAATCTTGATATTGATTCTTTTTTACCAAAGCCTCAATCCCTAAAATATGATTTCTAAATTCATGTGTCTGCCGCTTCTGCATCTCAAAATTTTCCGATATGGAATGATACATCTTTAATTCGTTTTTCACCTGCTGTTCTAACATTTCTTTTTCATACAGTTTGGCTTCATTATTAACGATATCATTCACAAGATAATATACGTAAATATTCATTGTAATCATACCAAATGCAATGGCATATAGCACCTGTGCCTGAGTCTGTTTCTCTGTATAAGGGAAAAAGGCAATCATAAAAGCAATCGTTACAACAGTAAAGATCGGGAAAAATAAAAATTTGATCCACCACGAATCCGGCAACACTTCCGTGGATTTTTTTCCAAACTGCCTTTTAATTAATAAAATACAAATAAATAAAATAATCTTATCAAATATAAGTACCAGATTCCCTGCTAAAACATATCCGCCCTGCACTTCCCCTGCGCCAGAAAACATCATGCGGTTTCCTGCATAAACAACAAAATCAACCAAAAGAACCAATCCTAAATATAACATTGACAAAATTGCAGACTTCTTCAAACTTATATTAAAATAAATGCTCATGAGACCTGCTGTAATAAGGCAAGCCACCAATTGTTTTATCACAAGCCACTGTGATAACATCAAACCGCATCCATAATAGCCTGCCACCTGTATCATTAGGATAAAGATTTTCTTGAAATTTAAGTTATCCTTGGAAGTCAAACAAAAACTCTCAAAAAACATTCTGCAACAGAACACTTCAAATATTATGATTGCCAGACTGCTTACATATCGAAACATCTTATAATTCTCCAATATACGCTATAAACGCATTCTTCACAACTCTGTATCGTGTCTTTGGAATCGGTAACATCTGACCATTATTCAATATGGCATGATATCCTGTAACCTTTTTTATGTGCCGCAGATTCACTAAAAAGCTTTGGTGGATTCGTAAAAATCCAAATTCCAGAAGTTCCTTTTCTAAGGAATTTAAGGTCCCATACAGGGAATATGTCATCATACATTCCTCTATCACATGAAATTCAAGCTTATGTAACTTGCTTTCTATATAGACGATTTTTTCTAATGAAATATTCCTTTCACATTCAATAAATACAAACTTTCTTTTAAACACAAAATACTTTAATTTTGCGAAAATGGAATCCATACACTCAAATATGGAATCTTCTAAATTGATATTATTCTTTAATATATACCGTTCTGCATTTACTTTGTATCCTTCCAATGAGTAATCGATATATGCTGTAACAAAAACAATATAAATTTCAGAACTATATTCTCTGATTTTTTGCGCTGTTTTAATTCCATTGATTTCTTCCATGTTTACGTCAAGAAAAACGATTGTGTATTTCACAATATCCGGACCCAGCGCTATCAAATCTTTACCCGAACCAAATGTATCTATTTCAAAGGGAATTTCTTTTTTGATCAAATAGTTTCCGACATATTTTTTTACAGTCTCGCAAAAACATTTTTCATCATCACAAACTGCTATTCTGAACATATGTCTACTCCCCTCCTATCTCAGTGAACGCACGCTGATTTTGTCCACTCTTGCTATCTTTTTATTTTGAAAAAAGAGGAAATTTTTCTTTATCTAGAAAAAATAATATAGAAAATTTTAGAAAAAATCAATATTTTGCAGAAATCTTTGTGTATAGTTTTATGTTATATCTTCATTTGTATAAAATTATCTATCTTCTGTCAAGCTTTTTGTAGCTGCTAAAAAAGCCATTTGTGACGCTTTTTTCCCAAAAGAACGAATTAATTGATTTATAAAAATTTTTAAATCTATTCACCTGAAATACTGCTCGATCAGCTCCTCCGAAAAATAGTGATAACGTATCCTGTCATCATTGATCCTGTCGTACCAGTCTCCCCGCCGTTCATCGCTTTGTCCCACTTCCTGGATATCGCATCCGTCCTCAGTAAAGGAAACGATTTTTCCGTAATAATAGGTAGTCGTACGATTTTCATAGCTACTTCCCATTTCAAAAATACCCTGATTTGACATAGCGCCTATTACTTTGCCATATCCGCCATATTGAAAATCATATTCATAACTATATACATCTCCATCTGCATAATGCAAAATCTGTGTTGTATCAAACGCACAACTTAATACTACCTCGTATATTCCATCCTGATCCATATCCACGATGCTGAAATACAAGATCCTCGTACCGTTCTGTTGCTGATAATCGTCCAGATAAAACATTTGCTGATCATCCGTTACGCTGATCAATTCCTTTCCACCTGTTAATACGTCATAATACGCCTGTCTTATCTCCGGCTCCATCGGATATGACGGCGTATCAGTCATCGGCAATACTTCTACACGCTTTACCATATACAGTTCTTCTTCCGACAAACCTCCCAGAAGGCAGGCATCCAGTCCCACATAAGGGATATCTTCTGCCTGTCCGGTTTCTTCTATGTTCTGCTGAAATTCTTCATATTCTTCCTGTGATACGCTGATGCCTCCTATTTCATAATCACTATCACCAACATAACTGTACCGGGCTTCTGCAACCATTTCTTCCGCATAGCCGTCTTTGTCTAATTCCGTAAGCTGGCTGTAATAACCATGATCTGCGCTGTCACTGCCCCCATAGATCCCATTCGTATAAACAGGATTCATATGTCTAAATGCGGACCGGAAACCATACACCGCATTATCTTCATAGTGAAATACTTCTACATACCCCACTCCGCCATAGTATAGGATAAGCTCATTTCCACCATCATTGTTCAGGTCAGCCAGCACAAATTCAGTAGACCCCGCAAATCTTTCCCGGTCATCCTCGTCGGGACTTCCGTGGTACCATAAATACTCAGCCCAGTAAAATTCCTGATTACCTTCATCATAGCTGATAAACGGCATCTTACTATTCAGCACCATCCAATATGCCAGCATATCCTCAGGTATATCCAACGCCTTGATCTCTTCCCATTCCACGCTTAACAGCTCGTCATCCGGCATTTCCGCGTTTTCGCTGTTAGTGTAAAATTCTTTTTTTTCGTCCGAATCAAAATGATCTTCAATATATTCAATATAAATACGTCCATCTTCATAAATCGTAATATAACAACGTTCAGAATAATTGGGGCTGTATGCCATCCACATGCATACCTTGTCAAATGGATATTCCTTAATTTCGCCAAATTCTATCAAATTTTTAAATAATGGATCATATCTATCGCCTAAAAGCTCCTGTATCTGCTCCAACTCATTTTCTGTAAAAATCTCACTTACATCAGTACAGTTCGTATATTCCACTTCCCCTTGGATATAGGTTCCCGCTGCACCTCCTCTGCCGCCGAACCAATCCCCTACAAACGCAGCATGGGTGACTTCAATAGAATCTTCAAGGAAATGAAAGTAAATGCCATTGTCGCCATCTATATTCTTCACAAAGGCTTCCAGATCCTCATCATACAACACAGCCGTATCTTCCTCTATAAATATTGCTGTTCCTTCTGCCATTCCGCTCTTTGATGAATACATTGCATCAAGCGTCACATCAAACGACTCTCCCTCTTTCCAATCGCTGATAACAATTCTTGCCCACCGGTAAGATGCCACGTCTGTTCGATACCACTCGCCTTCATATCCTGTAGCCGCATCATCTAAATCATTCGTTTCCATATTCCCATCCAACATATTTTCGTCCGACGTAATTTCACCGGCAGCATTGACACTTACTTCCTCCTGACCGGCACTCTCCGAACAAGCGGTAAACAGAAGCGCCAAGCTGATACCTAAAATAAATACTGTATGTTTCATATATTTATCCCTCTTTTTGATGATAGTTTCTTTTTCATACTCCAATCATCTGACAGTAATATTTTCCATATATAAAGTATCTCTTTCTGCCCTAAATCCCCTTCTATATGTAACAAGTCCCTGTCCCTTCTCCCAGTAATAAGACGCCCAGTCGTTAACATTGTATTCCGTTTCCCACCATCTTTCATAGATCACCTGCTCTCCCTCCTGCCGGATCGAAAAATGAGCCGTTGATCCGTATCCTTCCACTTCATACTGTATATCTTCCAGCGAAAAGACCAATTCCCCATACTCCAATAGTCTTTCATCAGTATTCAGAACAGACATCAGCAGATCGTCATTATGGAGTATGTAATCCCTCATATGGTCAAAAGAGCTGCTGGTGGCATCATAAGTTCTACGATACAGATATAATGCATCCAGCGGTTCGTAAAAAGTGTAAGTGCAGGAATTAAAATATTTTGAAGCCGCATAAAAATGTATACAGTAGATCTCATCCGAAGTCACATAAAAGTAATGATTAAGATATTTCATATCCATATAAGGCGGTATATCATCAAATGGGACGACAGTTAATCTCACCAGGCATCCATTGTCATACTGTTTTAACCAGTGCAACTCCAATTCGCCGTTGAATGGATCAGCCCAATCATGACTCAGAGTAGCTGTCAGGGAAGAAACCTCTTGCGGGAAAAAATAGGGATTTTCGCATACGATCTCCCTGTCCTCCTCATCCTGCTCAGCAGTACCGTAAATAATATCTTCCAGATATACGCTCTCCCTCGCTCTGCTATCCCCGTCGCCATAACCGCTTATATAACCGACAAGACCTGTTCCTTCTTCCCAGGTGAAATTTTCATAATACCCCTGAGCTTCATTTTGTTCAATCTCTTCTCTGTTATAAAAGATCTGATCTTCCTGCCAGCAGAGGAGTTCTCCATTTTCAATCAGCTTTTCATCTGTATTCAGTACAGATATCAACAATGCATCATCATGGTAGCAGGCTGTAAGTCCACCCTCCTGCTCAATATAAGGGGATATCCGGTAGATTTCATGGGATGTCACATAAAAATATGTATTCAGACGTTCTTCATCCATATAATCGGGCATACCGTCAAACGGCACAATGGATAATTTAACAAGACATCCGTTGTCATACTGCTTTAACCAGTATAATTGCAATTCCGCGATCGTTCTGGTCTCTATTAAACCATCACGGACATAAATTATTCCGGCAGCCATGAACGAAGTATCCTGCGGGAAGAAGCAGGGATTTTCACATACGATCTCCCTGTCTTCCATCGGAACGATTTCCGTCCGGCTGTCCGGTTCTTCCTCCGGCTGGCTTTCAGACTCCCCTTCTCCCATATCATTGATCTGATCTCCGCTGACCTGATCTATGACATTGACCGTATCTCCATCGACCTCCTCCGAAAGTCTCTCTGACGTACAACCTGTGATAAACACAATTATTAATAAACCGAAAATAATCTTTTTCAAAATGTATCTCTCCTCAAATTTTCGCTCCTTGTATCTGCGCTGTTATCATTATCCCAACACAATTGCTACTATTGATCTAATGAAAGTTTTAAGTCACATCCCATCCTAAAACTGCGCAAATGTCGGCATCCACGATCCAAGATTATTATCCAGAGAAAGACTGTACGCCGGTTCATCGCCTTCGTCTGTATAAATGTAATAATGTTCCAACGAGCCATGCGTAAGATAAATGTCTTCGTACTCCAATCTTCCGAGTTCATCAAAATAACTGTACCAATATTGGGACGTGGTTGAAAACGCAAGAGGATAATGGTAATACCGTCTCTGTCTCAACATTCCGTTGTCATCATACTCATAGTACATATTCAGTACACAAACCCGCTCTCCATCTATGGGTCCGTATGCTTCATAGTGCGCCACTCTCCCCGCATCATCATATTCTATATTTTCTTCTTCAATGAAAGAAGGTATAGTTCCCCAGCAGGATTCAAATTTTGTATAATCCACATCTAACCTATCCGTCCATAGATCTGTTTCTTCTAATCCCATAAAAGAAAACCCATATACCCCGGAAGTCGTCCACTCATCCGGATCCCTCTGGTAATACCTAAGTCCGCAGCCCAGTCCGGTCGCTTCATCATAGTATAAAACCAGCCGCATACTGCCATCCGGCAAAGCATACTCATAAAACGGGTCGCTTTCCCCAAAACCATATTGAGATAAAAAAGCATTCTCATCCACATACCAGAAGTTATCTTCTCCATATGGATTCTGGTCAACATAAACGTAAACTCCCTCATGAACCATTTCCTCTGAATTTGTGCTATCGTCTGGATCGTTCTCCTCTATTTCATTCCACTCAAGTCCATTCATATATTTCTCAGATATTTTCCCGCCGTCTACCTTTTTCAATCCCCCGTCGGCATACTTCCAAACCCCACCGTAAGTGTCGCTTCGAAGATAAAGTTCCTGCTTACCATCATTATCATAATCAAAATATGCATACAAGTAACCCACATTTGCTGCCATATATGCTTCATATACGGTCTTCTCCTCTTCCGGCAGAATGACTGTTTCAACTTCTGCAGGGGCGTTCATCTCTGCTTCCTGTATCATGTCTGACTCATCTTCTGCAGGAGCGTTTGCCTCCGCTTCCTGTATAAGTTCTTCTTGTATTGGTTCTGTTTCCTCCACCGAATCTATATGATCTGCAGTTTCCGCATTGCTGACATGTGCGTCATCCACATCCTCCTGCCCGCATGCGCAAATCATTAACAATAATATTAAAGTAAAAAGAATATAAAGATATTTTTTCATAGTCGTGCTCCTTGTCCTTATTTTTCTAGAAATTGTACTTTTCCAACGATATTATTCACTGATCCATATGGTGATATGGCACATCAACGCAATATTAAAAAATCACTTTGCTCTTTCGTTTGTTAGTATATACTACCTCGACTTTTCTTGTCCACAATTATATGCAGTTAAATTTATATTAATTGACACGAATCAGCAACATTGTGCAGCGGTCATTCCATTCTCTACCCCAAAAATATTATTGCAGCATCCACTGCAATCACTGCTACTATAATTATATCCAACAAGACCGCCACAACGGCAGGCATCTTTCTTACCCATTTTTCAATCCACGGGTACACGATCCCGATCACAAGCATACTAAAAATCCCAAAAAATATGCTGCTGGGAAAAGAAATCCTCCCCCGAAGGAAATGCAGCGGCCAATGGGAATAATCCCAAAGCTGCTGCCCTGCGATCCATTCGATCACATAAGAAGCGCCCAGTTCCACTGCCGTTGATATAACGACGCCGTATAAAAATATCACAGGCAGGCTCCGCCGTTTTCCAAGAAACGCCATGATAACAAACGCGCCGAATCCATAGATCGGGCAGAGCGGCAGATGCAGAACGCCTCGATCCATATAATGTTTCCAGACAATAAACCCCATAGCGATCTCATACAGCCAGCCGACAAAACTGCCTATGGTAAAGCAGAATATGTATTGTGTTATTTTGACATACCCCTTATGCTGTTCCGCTTCCATATCCGTCATCCTATCACTGCTTTCGGCTTTTGTCTTTTATAGTCAATCCTGTCCTTCTGTTGTTTAAGTTTTACTCCTCATTCCTTACATATTTCCAGTAAGAAAATTGCTCATTGACCACAATATCGTCCTTTGTATAATCATCCAATATACCATAAAATAAATTTAATTCACATATCCCATAAAACTCATCAATCAAATCATGAATTTCTGTCACAGGATATGTGTTCTCCGAGATTACATTTCCTTCCTCATCATATTCTATTTCTCTGACATAATTCTCTTCTTCCGTTCCAAGATACAACTCATAGACGGTTATCCATTTTCCATCCACAAACTTTGCACCACGCATGATGATTCTGCCATATAGGATATTTCGCTGATGAATATAGGAAATGTCATAAAAAATCCCTGTATCCTTATCATAAAGAACAGTCATGTACGTCGAGTCATCATCATATACAGCTTTCCCATCCGATACGATTGCTCCTCCGTATGTACAAGTCTCCTCCTCTGGATTCCATACAAATACATAAGGATATGCATACTTCGGCTCATAAGCATCACCAGCCTCACCATCATCTATCAGTATGAAATCATCCACTCCATCACCATTAACATCCTCCATATAATGAATTTCCTCATATTGTCTCAGCCGTTTCATACATAGGACTGATTCTGGAAAATGTAACCGTATATTCATTTTCTCCTGAGATAAATGTCTCACTCCACACTTCTATCGGAAAAGCTGTTTTATTAGTCAATTCCTCTCTATTAAGACATAAATTTCTGTCCCTAATCTTTCTGAATGGTGTTGTAACAATGTCCTCCTCCGAAGCATAAAAATCCATCTGGATCGTGGCATCTTTACTCTCTCCTTCATCATCCTCATAACAAATCAGTATCTCAGAATTGCTGCCCATCTGGATGTCAGTAATAGTTCCATATACATTTGGTATCAGAATCCAGTTAGCAGATATCATATGATCCTCGCCTATCGTATGGGCATCATAATAAGTACCGTCTTTCGGATTCCAGTTCTGGATCTTGATCCATTCCGAAATCCCTTCTATTGCAATATCTCTTGAAACATGCGTTGTAACATAGGCATACAGTCCATTAGACAGTTCAAAGACTTCCATTTCTTCCACTATATCCTGACTGTCGTTTCCACTGACCATAACCTCAACTTGATTCTCTCTTACAATATCATCTGCATCAACGGATGCGTTTTCAGATACCATGTCCTGGCTTGCGCTGTCACTCTGACTGATTTCCGGCTCTCCACCCGGATTTCCACAGCCTGCTGCCAGCAGCGCCATAAATAAACAAATTCCTCCCATTAAGTTCCTTTTTTGCAACATATATCTTTTCTCCTCTCTGGTATCCATCATTAAAACAATTGATCAGTAACGTGAATATACGTTTTCCACAAATGATACTACCGAATACGCATCTTGACTGAGCGGATTTTTACTGACAAACAGATCACGCAGATTCGTAAGTCCGCTTAATGCGCTGAGATCATTGATCTGATTCTCAGATATGTCCAGTAACTGTAGATTCGCTAGTCCACTTAGCGCAGTGATATCGCTTAAACCGGTCCCGCGAAGTTTAAGTTCACGCAGATTGTTTAAGTTGCTCAAGGCATCGATATTCTTTAAATCATTAAGTCCTAATTCCAGATTCTCCAGATTCCCTAACCCGCTTAATACACTAATATCACTGATCGATGTACTCATAAGATCTAATTCCCGCAGATTCGTAAGTCCGCTTAATGCGCTAAGATCACCCAGATCGTTAAAACATAAGTCCAGCTTCTCCAGATTCGTAAGTCCGCTTAATGCACTGATATCACTGATCGAATTACTCATAAGATCTAATTCCCGCAGATTCGTAAGTCCGCCTAATGCGCTGATGTCATCTATATCATTAAACCTTAAGCGAAGCTTCTCCAGATTCGTAAGTCCGCTTAATGCACTGATATCATCAATCGACATACGCCCAAGATTCAATTCCCGCAGATTTATAAGTCCGCTCAAAGCACTGAAATCGCTGATCCGATTCGAAAATAAGTCCAGTATCTGCAGATTTGTAAGTTCTCTTAATGCACTGATATTTTCTATATAAATGTCAGGAGGCAGATGTTCTCCTATAACATAGCTTAAGTCAAGTTCTGTATATTCCCATACATCACTTAGCATGATATCCCTATCTACAATACCTGTTATCTCCCGCATATCTGACTCCAGTCCTTCATCTTCCCACTCCATAACATGGTCTTGCAATCCTGCGTCTTCCCATGATATAAACGTAACCTCTTCCATATGTCCAGATAAAGAATTATCCGATACAATATCTTCTGATATGACATCTTCTGATACAATATCTTCCGATATGACGTCTTCTAACGCTGTATCTTCTAATATGATATCATCTGACATAATATCTTCTGATACAACATCTGCCACCATCTCATTCCCAGATACGCCATCTCTCGAACATCCCATTAGCAAAAGCAGAATACAGGCATCCGCCGCCAATCTTTTCATCATATAAAGCTTTTTCATTTTATATTCCCCTTCCATTACTGTTTCCCTCTTAGATGAAATTTTCGTATTTTTTCTTTAGGAATTTGGGCAACCTTAAAAGACTGTTTCATAACATATATCCGAAAGACTGCTATGCAGCCAAAATGTTCCTACTGATTATATCACTTAATTCTGCATTTCTTGTAAAAAATATTCATATACCGTTTGTTCTGTAATTTTAATACCCTGATTCTGTAATTTATTTGTGACGGTGCCCCAATAATAAGTAAACATTTTTTCTCCCATTTCATTATTTACCAAACATCTCAAGCAGCCACCATTACAAAATTCAGTTTCCTCAAAATACATCTTAGTTAAAATTTCTGCTATTTCATCTGCATTATCTTCTGTGTAGACAAATATGTAATCTGGCTGATATGGAAGTACGTTCCCTTTTTCCTGTCTGTATTGCTGCAAATCATATTTATCGCCTAATCTTTCTTCCATACAAGGTTGTCCATAAGTATCATCAATATAATCTTTATTATAATAGTCCAAATGATAAAAGGCTCCGTCTACGTCTACGTTTTTTGCCGATCCGGATATGCGATCATATACATAAAATTGTCTTCCCTGACTGTCCTCAAATGCAAATGTCCACATATGCATATATTTTGCTCCCCCGGTTTCGACTCTTATTGTCTCAAATTCTATTGACGATAATTCAAACTCCTGAGAATACAATTCATTCCACACAAAACCACAAGCCCTAAAATAATTAGAGCAATCAGTTTTTTTTCTTTCATGGGCATCCCATTTCCTTTATTTTTCTTACTGTGGTTAATTTTGATTTTATTATATTTGCAATATAATGGCTTTGCAATACAAATGATGATTTTTTACTATACACTTTCTGTGCCGCGTTTTGCCAACTACTATTTTATGAATGCAAAAAATCGTCGGATCTATAGTGACAAATTTCGGATGTCTGTGTTAGACTTGACTCAGATAGACCTTGCAACCGAAGAAGACCGCGCTTACCGGATTGACTGCCAGCTGACGCAGGAAGAAAAGATTAGAAAACCTCTTTCCTGTCCTACTTACACTCCGGCAGTCTCAGCGCAACATACTCTCCATTATGGAATAATAGTCCATATCCCATCTGCGGATATTCACGCTGGGAGCGGACCGGGAAGATATTCAGGGTTCCCTGCGGACT
>JAIDPF010000009.1:24060-26800 GCA_029062895.1 Lachnospiraceae bacterium | reverse complement strand
GACAAAAAAAGCCGGAAAAAAGAAAAGGGTTATCATAACAGTAACGGCGGCGCTGGTGGTACTACTGGCGCTGTCTGTGCCGTTTGTTATGAGGTACCATAACTATACAAAAGAGATATGCGTCATGGAGCCGGTGGATCGTATGCTGTTGCGGCAAGGTGTCGGCAGGGATAAAATTCTTGTGGAAATAGGATATTCGATCATAAAAAATGGGGAAGTTGTAGAAAATATCTATTTGTTTTTGAAAATGGGGATGTTTATTCGGGATACAATATAGATTCCTATTATGCGAATAATTATCCTAAGGAAGAGCAATGGAGGCATCTTTTGTATTTCTACTTTTCAGACGACAGACTCTGGGATGCTCTATGTGAACAGTGTTATTGGGGAAGATTGTCGTCCCGTGATCTGGACGGCATCGTAAATGAACTTGCCCAAGTTGATTTTGTTTATAGGGATTTTAATCTTGATTATCGGATGGAATCACAGATGGAAATACAGACGGAAAACCCGATTGTATTACCGATTGGAACACAGTCAGGAACAGAGATTGGAATACAGACGGAAATGCCAATGGAATATTCGGCGGAATGGACTTATGATCAGGAAAATAATGATATTTATGTAGGTCACGGGTACTTAGGCAGGATGGAATGTGACGGAATAAAAAGTCTGGAGTGGATCAGCGGTGGGTCTGCTGAAAATGTGGAAAGGTATTATCATGATGAACATGCCCACAATGCTATAGATATCATAAAATCCACATGGGCATACGAACAGTGGACGAACCAGATCTTTGGGGAAGGCTGGGAGGAACGGATTGATCTGAAGGATGAGTTAGAAGAGATTTCTGCAGGTTATGACTATTGACAAAAAGCGCGCGTACTCATATAATTTTTACTATCCGCACTTTAATGCGTTGAAGCAATAAAGAAATAGGAATAGTATTGCTGGAGATACATAGATGAAGCATTAAATCGGCAGAAGGATTTGCTGGGCGGAAATATAGAAGATAAGAAAAGGAAGTATCATATGTTAGTCAAAATTTTGTTACTGCTTGTTTTCTTTGGCGTTATGGTCGCTGTCGGCGTATATTCCAGAAAACATGCAACAGATGTCAATGGTTTTGTTTTGGGCGGTCGAAGTGTGGGACCGTGGCTGACGGCATTTGCTTATGGAACATCATATTTTTCGGCGGTAGTATTTGTCGGATATGCTGGGCAGTTTGGATGGAGATATGGTATCGCAAGCACCTGGATCGGTTTGGGCAATGCGGTGATCGGAAGCTTGTTGGCATGGGTATTGTTAGGTCGTAGAACCAGAGTTATGACCAGATACTTAGATACTAAAACCATGCCGGATTTCTTTGGCAAGCGTTATAGCAGCCGTGCGTTAAAGATCGTTGCGTCAATCATCATCTTTATCTTTTTGATCCCTTACACTGCGTCTGTGTATAACGGATTGTCCAATCTGTTTGGACTGGCATTTGACATTGATTATAAATACTGCGTAATCGCGATGGCAGTGTTGACGGCAGTGTATGTTATTCTGGGCGGTTATATGGCAACAGCAATTAATGATTTTATTCAGGGTATTATCATGCTGATTGGTATTGTATGCGTAATCGGAGCGGTACTTAGCGGACAGGGAGGTTTTCTTGAAGCGATCCATAAACTTGCCAATGTTACGAGCGCTGAGAGTGATGTGCCGGGAGTATATGCTTCTTTCTTTGGCCCGGATCCTTTGAATCTTTTAGGCGTTATCATCCTGACTTCTTTGGGAACGCTGGGACTTCCGCAGATGGTGCAGAAGTTTTATGCCATTAAAAATGAGAAAGCGGTTCAGACAGGAACGATCGTGTCGACTTTCTTTGCGGTTGTAGTATCAGGTGGCTGTTATTTCTTGGGCGGTTTCGGAAGATTGTTTGGAGATCAGCCCGGTATTGTTGTGGATGGGGGCATCAAGTATGATATGGTCATCCCTACGATGTTAAATACATTGCCCGATATCCTGATCGGTGTAGTCATCGTATTGGTTCTTTCCGCGTCAATGTCCACGCTGTCCTCGCTGGTATTGACTTCCAGTTCGACGCTTACGTTGGATTTTCTGATGGATACCGTAATGAAGAAGTCAGACGAAAAGAAACAGTTACTGACTATGAGAATTTTGATTGTTTTCTTCATCGTCATTTCTGTTATTATTGCGCTTGATCCGCCTGATTTTATTGCACAGCTTATGGGTATCTCATGGGGCGCGCTTGCAGGAGCGTTTCTTGCGCCATTTATGTACGGCCTGTTCTGGAAAGGTACGACAAAGCTGGCAGTATGGGTCAACTTTATCTTTGCAGTAGGGATTACCGTATCTAATATTTACTTAAAATTTATTGCTTCTCCGATCAACTGTGGTGCGATCGCCATGGTCGGCGGACTGATCATCGTTCCGGTTGTCAGCTTGATTACGCCGAAGCTGAAGAAGGAAGATGTGGAACATGCATTTGCGTGTTATGAGGAAGAAGTACAGGTTACAAAGAAGACGTCACTGCAGGAAGAAGAGGTATAGGTTTATTTAAAGAAATATTAATAATTGAAGCCCACAGTTTGTCGGCGTAATACGTTGACACTGTGGGTTTTTCGATTGTATAATGTACGCGAAAGCAATGAGCAGTGCGCGAATGAATGAAAACATATGCCGCTGGAAGCTTGCTTGCAGGCGGCATATGTTTTCATGAGTGAGCATAGGG
>JAIDPF010000009.1:0-23960 GCA_029062895.1 Lachnospiraceae bacterium | reverse complement strand
CGAAGCCCGCGAGAGAGATGGAGCGAAGCGAAATCGAGCGAGGGCACTGCGGGCAAGCGGAGAACGGAGCGAGCATAAGGCGAAGCCCGCGAGAGAGATGGAGCGAAGCGAAATCGAGCGAGGGCACTGCGGGCAAGCGGAGAACGGAGCGAGCATAGGGTGAAGCCCGCGAGAGAGATGAGCAGTGCACTGCAAAAATGGAGGTTGTACGTGGAAAAGAATCATTCAGTTGTGGTACTGATCCCGGCATATTGTCCGGATGAAAAGATGATCACTTTGCTTGATCAGATTACGGAACAATTTGAACATATCCTTATAGTAAATGATGGTTCGGGAGAGGAGTACGCTCCCCTGTTTGAACAGGCAAAGAAAAAAGCGACGGTACTTGAGCATGAAGTAAACCGTGGCAAGGGCTGCGCGCTTCGGACGGGATTTGCGTATGTGCTGGAGCATTTTACGGATGCGGCGGGTGTCGTGACGATCGATGCAGATGGACAGCATACGCCGGAGGATGTAAAGAAATGCTGTGAGGTATTCCTGAAAGAACCTCAGAAGGTAGTTATGGGCTGTCGTGATTTTGAGGGTGATACAAAGATCCCTCCCAGAAGCAGGTTCGGCAATCGGCTGACGAGCAGGCTGATGAAATTTTTTTGTGATATTTCCTTATCTGATACTCAGACAGGACTGCGGGTAATGCCATTTTCCATTTTAAGCGAGATGCTGAAGGTGGAGGGTGACCGGTACGAGTATGAGATGAATAGTATTTTTCGTTTGAAAGAGTTAAATGTTATCTGGACAGAGGTCCCGATTGAAGTTATATATATTGATGACAATGCCAGCTCACACTTTAATCCAATCAAGGATTCCATTAAGATCTATAAAGTGTTTTTCAAATTCTGCATCTCTTCACTGGGATCGTGCCTTTTGGATTTGCTGTTGTTTTCGCTGGTCTCTCCACGCTTAGAGATGATCATACCGGCGTATTATATTGTGGCGGCGACAGTGATCGCGCGTATCTGCTCGGGGATATTTAACTACTATATGAACCGTTGGGTTTTTAAGTCGAAAACCAAGGCAACGGATAGCGGGCCGAGGTATTTTACGGTCTGGCTGATACAGATGGCGTGCTCTGCGGGAATTGTCGCAGGACTTGCCTATTTGTTGCCTATGATCCATGAAGTAATCATCAAGATCATCATTGATTCTGTTCTGTTCATTCTTAGTTATAAGATACAACAGAAGTGGGTGTTTACAAAGAAAAAAGAGTGAGGAAACGGCAGGAATGGCTAAAAATAAAGAAACAAAAACCAACGCCATGCGCATATTGGATTCCATGAAGATTTCCTATAAGGCATATACTTACGAATGTGATGAATTTATTGATGCGCTTAAAATTGCAGAACAGCTGGGACTGCCTTTTGAGAAAGTATATAAGACGCTTGTCACGCAGGGACATAGTAAGGAGTATTATGTTTTCGTGATTCCTATTGCAAAGGAGCTGGATTTAAAAAAAGCGGCGAAATCGGTGGGTGAAAAATCAGTTGCCATGATTCCGGTCAAAGAGATCAACAGTATTACAGGATATATTCGGGGTGGATGTACGGCAGTCGGTATGAAAAAACTGTTTGTCACAAGGATCGATACGTCAGCAGAGGCATTGCCACAGATGATCGTCAGCGGCGGCCGTCTTGGCATGCAGATCGAACTGGCCCCGTCAGATCTGTTGAAAGCCTGCAAGGGCGCTTATGCAGATATTATTTCGGAATAAAGTCATATTTATAATTATAAATTTATTCTAAAAGAAAAATTAAAAAAATATTGTTTAGTATCTTTTCTGATTTATTAGATAGTGTTATAATGTCTATCAGGGCTTAAAAGTTACGGCTGATCAGATGAATGAAGAAGTATATATGGGGATAAGGGTTATGAGTAAGATACTGATCATAGAAGATGAAGAGATGTTGGCTAATCTGGAAAAAGATTATTTAGAAATGAATGATTTCCAGGTGGCTGTGGAGGCTTCCGGTGATACAGGGTTAAAAGAAGCATTAAATGGAAATTATGATCTTGTGATTCTGGATATTGGATTGCCGGTTATGGATGGATTTGAAATCTGTAAAAAGATCCGTGAAAAGAAAAATATTCCTATTGTTATTGTTTCCGAGAGGAAGGATGAAATTGATATTGTCCGCGGTCTGGGTCTGGGGGCGGATGATTACGTGGTCAAACCGTTCAGCCCGAATGAACTGGTGGCAAGGGTGAAGGCACATCTTGCCTGCTATGAGCGTCTGGCAGGAAAACAGGAAGAAAATAATATTATTGAAGTCCGCAAGTTGCGTATTGATAAGACGGCACGCAGAGTTTTTTTGGATAATAAAGAAAAAAATTTTACAACGAAAGAATTCGATCTGCTGACTTTTCTGGCAGAGAATCCCAATCACGTGTTTAGCAAGGAGGAACTCTTCCGCAAGATCTGGGATATGGAATCCGTGGGCGATATTGCGACAGTGACGGTACATATCAAAAAGATCCGCGAAAAGTTGGAAAAAGATTCCTCAAAATTGCAATATATCGAAACGATCTGGGGGGTCGGATATCGGTTTAAGGCATAGTGGAAAGGCAAGGTTATTGGTACGAAAACAAAGATACTGTATGAAGACCATGATATCATTGTCTGTCACAAACCTGCCGGAATCGCGGTACAGTCGGCCGGGATCGGCAGTATGGACATGGTCAGCGAATTAAAACGATACATGAAGCAGTCCGTAGGCGATCCTTATCTTGGCATTATTCACCGACTGGATCAGCCGGTGGAGGGTGTCATGGTGTTTGCTAAGACGCCAAAAGTGGCGGCGGAATTATCGAAGCAGGTTGCGTTACCCGGCGATATGATACACGCAGAGGAAGCATCTGATAAGATCATGAAGAAGATCTATCATGCGGAAGTATATGGTCATCTGCCAGAGATGTCCGGGGAACTTAAGGATAATCTGGTGAAGGACGCGAGGACAAACACATCGTATGTTGTCGGTATGCCGGAGAGTGCGGATAGCGGGACGGCAGGCTCCATGCGGGACGACAGGGAACGTAAAGGCAGGGAGGAAAAAAAGAAGGAATCTCCGAAATTTGCCTATCTTACGTATAAGGTATTGGAACGGCGGGAAGAAACGGATCTTCTGGAGATCCGGTTGTTTACGGGCAGGCATCATCAGATACGGGTGCAGTTTTCCCATGCCGGATATCCGCTGGTGGGCGATACAAAATATGCCTCCAAGGAGTCGGCGGAATACAATCAGAAGAAAAGTATCCGTGGAGTTTTGTTAAAAGCGGTACAGTTAGAATTTACACATCCCGGCAGCGGTAAACGGATGGTATTTTCGATATAGGATTCGTGTTAAATGCCGGTATTTTCCATAACAAAGTGTTCATACTAACAGTATGAACGCTTTTTTGTTTTGAGTCAGAGTTTCAAATTGCTTTGGTTGCAGATGAGAAACTGCCTGTGCAGATTTCTCACCGTGTGTTATCGCAGTAAAAATGTTCTGGCATGGAGGAATACTATGGATGCTGCAAGGGAAAGTATGGGAGATGACAAAAAAAAATCCGTGGGAAAGAAATATCTTGTGTATATCATCACGGCAGCAGCCATCTGGTTCTCATTCAAATATCTTCTTCCGTTAATACTTCCGCTTGTATTGGCGGCGCTGGTGGTCATTCCGTCAGCTTCGGTCATCCATAAAATCAACCATAAGCTTCACATTGGAAAGGGGATATTGACCGGCGGACTGCTGATCCTGATTGTATTTCTTCTCTTGTTGCTGATATGGATGGTTATTGTGTGGCTGCTTGGCAATATCTCCGTCATTTTTCAAAATGGCAATACCATCTGGGGACAGCTCACGGATATTGTATGTGATGGATGTGAAATCATAGAGGAACATACCGGTATGCAGCGAGGGGCGGTTACGTCATTGGTAAAAGAACGGGGGACTGTTATGATTGCCGATCTGCAGAACACCCTGATCCCGAAGGTAATGATGAGTTCCGTCAAATCAGTTCGTTGGATCGTCAATGTTATTGTGACGCTTTTGATCACCTCGCTGGCAGCAGTCCTGCTGGCAAAAGATTATGAGGCGATTAAGCAAGCACTGTATAAAACTCGTGAATTGTCTGTTGTAATAAATATTTTCCATAAGATAGGGAGTATGCTGGTCGGATATGTCAAGGCGCAGGGAATCATTTATTTGACAATTGCGGGGATCTGTCTGCTGGGGTATTTTCTATTAAGGTTGCAGCACCCGTTTCAGACAGCGATGATTACGGCGTTTTTAGACGTGCTGCCATTTATTGGTACAGGAATCATATTGGGACCTATGGTAGTCTGGTATCTCCTGAATGCTGAATACTGGAAAGCATTGATCTGCGCAGGCATTTATCTGTTGTGCGTGGTGACAAGACAACTACTGGAACCCCGTCTGATTGGTAGAAATACCGGGATTTTTCCGATCATCATTTTGATTTCCATTTATACAGGCGTTAAACTGTATGGATTGGGCGGCGTGATCCTTGGACCATTATCGTTTTTATTGTATAAAGAGATCGTGGCAACCTATCAGCGCTACAATAAATAAATATCTCGAATTATGTTGACAAAACAACTGGAAAACCATAAACTTTTAAAGTAGAGATGCTTGTGCTTATTTGAGTGAAGAAGCATCAGGAAATGGAAAAAACGAATGGAGAACGATCATGGCGGAGAATAAGAAACTGGTGGAAGCGATCACTTCCATGGAAGAGGATTTTGCACAGTGGTATACGGATGTAGTGAAAAAGGCAGAGCTGATTGATTATGCAAGCGTGAAGGGTTGTATGGTCATTAAACCGGCGGGATACGCGCTGTGGGAGAATATACAAAAGGAGCTGGACGCGAAGTTTAAGGAAACAGGCGTAGAGAATGTTTATATGCCGATGTTTATCCCGGAAAGCCTTTTACAGAAGGAAAAAGATCATGTGGAAGGATTTGCGCCGGAGGTTGCATGGGTAACCCATGGCGGACTGGAACCTTTGCAGGAGCGACTTTGTGTCAGACCGACCTCAGAAACACTGTTTTGCGATTTTTATAAGGATGATGTACATTCCTACAGAGATCTGCCAAAATGTTATAATCAGTGGTGTTCCGTAGTGCGTTGGGAGAAGACCACAAGACCGTTTTTAAGAAGCCGTGAATTTTTATGGCAGGAGGGTCATACTGTACATGCAACGGCGGAGGACGCGGAAGAGCGGACGATCCAGATGCTGAACGTCTATGCGGATTTCTGTGAGGAATATCTGGCGATCCCCGTGATCAAGGGTCGTAAGACGGATAAGGAGAAATTTGCAGGGGCGGAGGCTACATATACGATTGAAGCGTTGATGCACGACGGCAAGGCACTGCAGTCCGGCACCAGTCACAATTTTGGCGATGGATTTGCAAGGGCATTCGGTATTCAGTACGCGGATAAGGACAATACATTAAAATACTGCCACCAGACGTCATGGGGCATGAGTACAAGAATCATCGGCGGCATTATCATGGTGCATGGGGATGATTCCGGTCTGGTGCTTCCTCCTCGGATTGCGCCGATCCATGTGATGGTGATTCCGATCCAGCAGAAGAAGGAAGGGGTTCTGGAGAAAGCGGCAGAGCTGAAAGACCGTCTTGTAAAGGCAGGATTTAAGGTAAAGGTAGACGATAGCGATAAGAGTCCGGGCTTTAAATTTGCGGAGCAGGAGATGAGGGGAATCCCTGTTCGCATTGAAATCGGACCCAAAGATATAGAAAACGGTAAATGCATTGTAGTGCGTCGTGATACCAGAGAGAAGATAGAAGTTGTTTTAGGTGAACTGGAAACAAAGGTAAAAGAGATCTTAGAGACCATGCAGAAGGATATGCTGGAGCGTGCCAGAAAGCATGTGGAAGCCCATACTTATGAAGCGAAGGAATATGATGAGTTCTGCGATATCATCAATAACAAGCCTGGTTTTGTAAAGGCTATGTGGTGCGGTGATGTGTCATGTGAGGAGAAGATCAAAGAAGATACGACGGCAACCAGCCGCTGTATGCCATTTGAGCAGGAAACGATTTCCGATCACTGCGTATGTTGCGGACGCCCGGCGAAGAAGATGGTCTACTGGGGAAAAGCCTACTAGTGTGAGAAGTGGCGTTTTAAGTAAAACATAATATGGAAAGGCATGGTTATTAGTATGAATGTATTAGTGATTAACTGTGGAAGTTCTTCTTTGAAGTATCAGCTGATTGATTCCGAGACGGAGGCAGTGCTGGCAAAGGGACTGGCGGAGAGGATCGGTATTGAAGGAAGCTGCCTGACGCATCAGCCGGCAGGAAAGGATAAAGTCAAGATTGAGGCAGCGATGCCGGATCATAATGAAGCGGTCAGATTGGTAATCGAGGCATTGACAGATCAGGGACATGGCGTCGTAAGTTCTCTTGCTGAGATCGGCGCGGTAGGCCATCGTGTGGTGCATGGCGGAGAAAAGTTTACCAAGGCGGTTCTGATCGATGATGAGGTGAAGAAGGATATTGAGGAGCTCAGTTCCCTTGCGCCACTTCACAATCCTGCGAACCTGATCGGTATTAATTCCTGTAAAGCCAACATGCCGGACACACCGATGGTTGCAGTTTTTGATACGGCGTTTCATCAGACGATGCCAAAGAAAGCATATATGTATGCGCTGCCATATGAATATTACGAAAAATATAAGGTGCGGCGATATGGTTTCCATGGAACCAGTCATGATTTTGTATCGAAACACGCGGCAGAGCTGGTTGGCAAAGAAAGAAAAGATTTAAAAATCATCGTCTGTCATCTGGGTAACGGTGCAAGTATTTCCGCAGTACAGAACGGTGAATGTGTGGATACCAGTATGGGTATGACGCCATTGGAGGGATTAATCATGGGAACGCGTTCCGGTGACATAGATCCGGCGATTATCGAATATATCTGTAAAAAGGAAGGTTTGACCGTGGAAGAGGTCAACACTGTTTTGAATAAAAAATCCGGTGTACTTGGTCTTTCCAATCATCTTTCCAGTGATTTCAGAGATCTGGACGAGGCGGCGCAAGGCGGCAATGAATACGCAAAACTGGCGCTGGATACTTATTGTTATCGTGTCGCAAAATATATTGGCGCTTACGCAATGGCAATGCAGGGTGTGGATATCATTGCGTTTACGGCGGGCTGTGGGGAAAATAACTATGCGGTACGGGCAGGCGTATGTGAATACCTGAAATATCTTGGCGTAGTAGTCAATGATGAGAAACTGCATATCCGAGGGGAAGATCTGATTGTGTCCGAGCCGGAGAGTAGCATTACTGTGATGATTGTTCCAACGAACGAGGAACTTTCGATTGCAAGGCAGACGATGGAAGTTATCAAGTAAAAACAAAGGAGGTAAGTATGGACACAAACGGTCTTAATAATGGAAGCATGGATCCGATGGCAGGAGAGGCACCGATACCGGAGCAGGTGGTTACCCGTGAGGAGACAGATAAGAAATGTCCTAATTGCGGCGGTATTATGCAGTTCGCACCGGCGGAGGGGATGCTTTACTGCCCTTATTGCGAGCATAAAGAAGAAATCAAAGTGAATGACCAGCAATTCGTAGCAGAGGAGCTGGACTTTTATGCTGCGGAGGAAGAGGCTTCCTGCGACTGGGGTGTTGCGACAAAGAGCGTTATCTGTAAGTCCTGTGGCGCGGAAACGATCTATGATGTCAATGATATGTCCAGTGAATGTCCATATTGTGGCTCCAATCAGGTTATGGAAGATCCGAACAGCAAGAAGGTTATGGCTCCGGGTGGTGTTGTGCCGTTTAAGCTTGACGCTGTGGAAGCTTCCAAACGTTTTAAAGACTGGATCGGCAGAAAATTCTTCTGCCCGAAGCTGGCAAAGGAAAGCGCGAAGCCGGATGCGTTTACGGGAATCTATATTCCGTTCTGGACCTTTGATTCCCAGACAGAGAGCGATTTTTATGGTGAATACGGTACGGAGCACCGTTACCGTGATAGTAAAGGAAATACACATACGCAGATACGGTGGCATCCTACTAATGGTCATCATTCCAGATTTATTGACGATATGCTGGTATGCGCTTCTTCCAAGCAAAGCGGACCGATTATCACGGGTTTGGAACCTTATGATACCAAACTGACAGTAGAGTACAAACCGGAATATATGGCTGGTTTTAAAGCGGAACGTTATACGATCAAGATGAAGGATGCATGGGAGACAGGAAAGCAAAAGATTGATGCGCTCCTGAAGGGCGAGATCAAAGAAAAAATCCGTGCGCGTTATCATACGTCTCATACAAGAGTTAACAGACTGATTACCTCACATAATAATATTACATATAAGTATCTGTTGTTGCCGGTATGGATTTCTGCTTTTAAATATAAGGATAAGATATACCAGTTTATGGTCAATGGTCAGACCGGTAAGGTCAACGGAAAGACGCCGATCTCCTGGATCAAGGTTGGATTAGTGGCGCTTGGCGTGATTGCCGTATTTATACTGATCTATATGAATTCTTAGTGAAAAATTATGAAGTTAAAAAACAAGAGAAACCAAACAAGCAAAAAAAAGAAGATTCGCAATTCGAAAGCCGCAAGAGTGATTCTGCGGCTTTTTCTCGTGGGTATTGGCGGTCTGGGGATCTTATGGCTGATGGTTCCGGTGATCGTGGGAAGGATCGTGAATATCGGAACCGTAACCGGGATTCTGGTCTTTGGGATGGTGGCCGGATATGGTCTGTTTATGGGATGGTGTAACCGTGTATTGTCAAATCTATGGAAGAAAAAGGCGGGGAAGATCGTATTAAGTATACTGATGGGGATTGCCTGTATTATTTTGGCGCTGGTGATCATCCTGACAACGAATATCATCATTGCCGCCAACCGTAAACCGACGGAGGAGGCAACCGTCATTGTGTTGGGATGCAGGGTATATGGCGAATATGCCAGTTTGTCATTACTAGAGCGTCTGGAGGCAGCGGAGGAATATCTCAAGGCGCATCCGGAGACAGTCTGTATCTTATCCGGAGGTCAGGGACCGGGAGAAGATATCAGCGAGGCGGAATGCATGTACCGCTATCTGACAGAACAGGGAATATCGTCCGAGCGGCTGTATCGGGAAGACAGGTCTACTTCTACAAGAGAGAATATGGCGTTTAGCAGGGAGATCATTGAAAAAGAAGGGTTTAGTACAAAGATTGCGATCGTGACCAATGAATATCATGAATACCGCGCGTCTATCATTGCCAGAGAATTGGACTTAGAACCAGCGTCTGTTCCGGCGTCTACAGCGTTATGGCTGTTCCCGGCATATTATGTGCGTGAACTATATGGAATCCTATACGAATGGGTATTTTAACTAACCGTACAAACAGATTAGTTAAAATACCCATTTTAAGACATATACGATACTATTTATATATGGCTATGCTTCGATCTTAGCCAGCGCCTGCAACGCTTCATAAGCAATGATGATAGAGTAATGTTCTTCCATATATGCTTCCATCGCAGCCGTACTCTGCTCTGGGGTACCATATTCCATCAGGATATTGCAGATTCTTACAAAATCCTTTGTGTTATAGTAATCCCGGAGAAGAAGGAGATAATATTTGTTATTATTAGGGTTTTTATACAAAATGCTGTCTCCTTCCGAATAACCCTTTAAGATGATAGCGGCATTAATGGCAGCATTTAAATTCAGGAAAGAGAACAGACGGTTAGAATAACCGGCGGGTTCCGCTGCCTTATGCTCTTCCGAAGCATTGACAGGCAGCTGCTGAGGGCTCTTTTTACGGCTGCTTAATTTCCTGAACAAATCAAAAGTTTCTTCCGGTGTTTCCGGAAGGTTATCTAAAATGTCAGAGATTGTACTGGCAAAGGATGCGGATTCCTCGTATTCGGAATCATCATCATCAATAATGGACGGCGCAAATTTAGAAAAGCGGGTATCCAGTTCTTCGGGATCCTCTACCTTTGTGATAATAAATACGATGCAACCCGTATTCATAGGGATAGCCTCAATCATCAAAGGAATATCCTCTGCTTCAAATCCATATTCAAAATGCGCCTGCTGCATCATGTCTTTAAACAGCATCTTTGCTTTTTCGCTACCGTAGGCGATTTCGCTAATCTTGAGCTGCCGTTCATCAAGATCTTCTCTGGTCAGCGTGCAGCGAATCTGATTGTCATTCACTTTTTCTATTTTCATATTACACGAACCTTTCTTTTCTGCATCCATCTATAAAAAATATCATATTTCGATTTTAATTGCACCTTTAGTATAAATATACAGCTTAGTTTCGTCAATAGTACATATTACCATATTCATAAAACTTTCAAAAATTTTGCCAAAATAAGACATTTTTTTGGCCCCATACAAGATTTCTTTCATAAATTTTTGAATTTTTTCAAAAATTTACTTGCAAATTTATTATATATTCATTATAATGTGAACTCATAAGATGTGCATACGGAGAATCTGTACCGGATTGGAGGCATGCATGATCTTATTTGTATCTATATGAAATCTTTCGGAGAATGTTCCGAATCTTCTTATCGTAATTACTTACGGTAGTTTGTACAAGCTTTTAATGCTTGGTCAGGTTTTTATCCTTTTTTTGTCTTATAAAGAAAATAATACGTAAATACATTTTTTTGGTACTATCCAGCACATCTTATGGCCGCAGAACAATCTGTTATTTACAAAACATTTTCGTTTTATTTAAAGTAAGCGCATGGATATTTCACAGATATGCCTCTGCCTGGCAAGACAAAATCTTACTTTAAATCATATACAATTTTGGCAATCCTATTCACATTAAATGATTGATACAAGGAGACCTTTTCGGACAAAAAATGACAAAAAATGCCTTAAAATGTCAAAATTGTTAATGACGGAAATAATGTGGTCTGATATAATAAGAACGATTGCTGTATGATGCAATCATATCTGTAAAAAGAAAGGCAAGTGAATCGATGAAAAGATTGAGGAATAAAATCATCTCGGTTTTGGTGGCAGTCGTTCTTATTATTATCGTTGTCGTTATTGCGTTTGGCGGCAGGATCAAAGAAAGCATTGCGAGTGGAGAGGATATAGGACTCAGGTGGTTTTTGGCACTGATATATCCGGATAAATACTCTTATTCTACTCAAATGGCTGATATGAATGAGTATTTTCAATTATTTTCGCAGGACGATATTGCGATCATCCTGCAGAATGAGCGGATAGAAGACAGAGGGAAATTGATCGACGGTACGGTCTATTTTTCCATCACGACAGTAGAAAAGCTGTTTACGGATCGTTTCTATGTCAATGCGGATGGAACGGCTTTGTTATATACTACTTCAAACGAGGTTCGGACCGTAAATATCGGAGAAGACAGCAACGGTTATTATGTGAATGATGTATGGATGCCGTTGGATTATAAGGCAGCGCAGTTTGACGCGGAAGGAACTTTATATATTGCTGCGGAATATGTAAAACACTATGCGGATTTTACGTATGAATTTTTTGCGGATCCCAATCGTATGCGGGTTCGCACGGAGTGGGATACCCATAGGGAAACAACGGTGTTAAAAGATACACAGGTACGTTATCAGGGCGGTATCAAGAGCGATGTACTCTGTCAGGTGGCAGAGGGCGACCGCGTGACCGTTTTGGAGATCATGGAAACTTGGACCAAGGTACAGACAAGGGATGCATTTATCGGTTATATTGAGAATGATAAACTGGCGGATTATGAGGAGATCATAGAAGTGCCAGTGAGCGGAGCATACGATCCGGCGGCGGACTACCATATGACAAGCAGCGCGGACGGAAAGCTGACAATAGTATTTCATCAGGTTACCGTACCGGATGATGGCAGCGGATTTAATCAATTATATGCGTCTACCAGTGGTATTGACGTTGTATCTCCGACATGGTTTTATCTGAATAATACGGATGGCAGTTATCTTAGTATTGCGAGCAAGGCTTATGTGGAAAATGCCCATGCAAAGGGCTTGCAGGTTTGGGCGTTGATTGAGGATATGACATACGATGTGGATGAATACGAGTTGTTTTCTTCTGCGGATAACCGGCAGGCATTGATTACGAATCTTATTCAGGAAGCATTGGAGCTTGGGATTGATGGGATCAATATAGATTTTGAGGAGATTACCAAGGAATCGTCTACGCATTATGTACAGTTTTTGCGTGAATTATCCATAGAGACACATAACAACGGACTTATCTTATCCGTAGATAATTATATGCCGAATGAGGGTAACCGTTATTATAATCTGAAAGAGCAGGGTTATGTTGCGGATTACGTGATCCTGATGGGGTATGATGAACATTGGGCGGGCAGCGCCGAAGCTGGAAGCGTGGCGTCCATCGGCTTTGTGGAAAAAGGTCTTGAGGACGCGATCGCCCTTGGAACGCCGGAGAATAAACTGATCAATGCGGTTCCGTTTTATACCAGAGTCTGGCGGACAGAGGGTGTACAGGTGAACAGTGAAGCTTATTCTATGGGTGTGGTGCAGGAATGGCTGGCGAACCGTAGCCTGACCCCGGAATGGGACGATGAAACAGGTCAGTATTATGCAAGTTATCAGGATGGGACAGCATTTTATGAGGTCTGGATCGAGAATGCGGATTCGTTGAATGTGAAATTGAACATTATGTCCAACTATGATCTCGCAGGCGTCGCGGCATGGAAATTGGGCTTGGAAAGTGCGGATGTTTGGCCGGTGATCAATTCCTATATGGAGTAAAAAAGATATCGTGAATATAAGATGATCCGCGCACATAAGATGTAATAAGCCTATTATTTCGGACAGAACGCTTATGACGCAGAAACAAAATCAGTGGATCAAAATCATGATGGGAGTCTTTCTGGTAATTGGTATGCTGATACTGGCTAAGCTGGCAGCGATGATGACGGATGCAAGGCGTACTGCATCATTGTCGGAAGGTAATATCGGCGGACAGACGGGCATCTTACAGGAGACTGAGTCGGAAGAAACGATTCTTTCCGGAAATACTGCCAGAGAACGCGAACCCGGTCAGGAATGTATCATCATAGATCCGGGTCACGGCGGCGCAGATCCAGGTAAGGTAGGCATCAATGGTGCATTGGAGAAAGACATCAATCTGCAGATGGCATATATTTTGAAGGAACAGCTAGAGGCAGAAGGATTTTATGTAATACTGACCAGAACGTCGGATGAACTTCCCGGCAGTGAGAATGGAGATATAACAAAGGTACAGGATCTCCAAAACAGGATCAGACTGATTGCGGAGGAAAATCCCCTGATGGTGATCAGTATTCATCAGAACAGTTATCCGCAGGAATCGGTACGCGGGGCACAGGTATTTTATTATGAGACAAGTGAGGAAGGCAGGCAGCTGGCGGAATGCATTCAGAGGCAGCTGATTCTGGCTGCAAATGACGGCAATCACCGGCAGATAAAGGGAAATACCAGTTATTTTCTTTTGAAGAAAACACCGGTAACTACGGTGATCGTGGAGTGCGGATTTTTATCTAACTGGCAGGAAGCGACGTTGCTGCAGCAGGAGGATTATCAACGATTGATGACAGGGGCTATTGTAGATGGGATATTGGAATATCTTGGAAGAGAATCCTCCGTGAGTGAAAATGAACCTGCTGAATAGCAAAATAGCGAATTTTGTTATAAAATATGATTGATATCATTCAGATAGAGGATTTTTATATTATTTACATGGATACGATAGTTGCGGTGATAAGAAATCACATAAGTTCGGGAGATGACAGCAGGATTTTTCGTCATGCCGGTGATATTATAAAAGATGGAGGATTGGTTGCTTTTCCTACGGAGACAGTATATGGGCTTGGCGGGGATGCGTTGAATCCGGAGTCTTCCAAAAAGATCTATGCGGCAAAGGGAAGACCATCGGACAATCCGTTGATTGTACATATTGCAGATTGGACAAGCATCAAAAAGATCTGCGTGGATATCCCGGATGAGGCAAAACAACTGGCGGATGCATTCTGGCCGGGACCTTTGACGATGATCTTAAAAAAATCTTCCGCAGTACCTTACGAAACGACAGGAGGGCTGGATACTGTGGCGGTCAGGTTGCCGGATCATCCGGTGGCGATCTCACTGATTAAAGCAGCGGGGGGATATATTGCAGCACCGAGCGCCAATCTTTCTGGCAGACCCAGTCCGACGACTGCTGCTCATGTGATCGAGGATATGGATGGAAGGATTGATATGATTCTGGATGACGGTGATGTGGGTATTGGTCTGGAATCTACGATTGTAGATCTGACGGAGAGAGTTCCTGTAATCTTAAGACCGGGATATGTGACACAGGAGATGTTAAACCGGGTGTTGGGCAGAGTGGATGTGGATATCACGCTGATGGATCAGGGTTCGGGACAGGCCCCCAAAGCGCCGGGGATGAAATACAGGCATTATGCTCCAAAGGGTTCCATGCGGTTGATCGAAGGAGATCAGGAGGCGGTCATACGGACGATGAATGCGGAAGTAAAAAAAGCAAGGCTGCGCGGAGAGCGAACCGGAGTGATGATCACCGATGAGATATGGGAGCGGGTTTCGGCGGATGTAAAGAAAAGTGTGGGAAACCGTGAGAATGAGTATGAGATTGCGAGAAGGCTTTACCGGATTCTGCGGGAGTTTGATGAAGAGGGAGTCACGGCAATCTTCAGCGAGAGTTTTTCGTCGGATGGATTTGGACAGGCGGTGATGAACCGGTTGCTGAAGGCGGCGGGATATACCGTTGAAAAGGTATAGGTGATTGCAAAATTTTCGTTGTACAACTATCTAGAGGAATTAGATGTTTTACATTGATTAATACAAAAACGAAAAAGGAGAGCGTTGGGATGAAAATATCTATGGGCTGTGATCATGGCGGATATGATCTGAAAGAGAAAGTAAAAAAATATCTGGAGGAAAAGGGATACGAGGTGACGGACTGTGGCTGTTATTCCAAGGAATCCTGCGATTATCCGGAATATGCCAGAAAAGCGGCATTGATGGTTGCCGATGGGGGAGCAGAGAAAGGAATCGTGATCTGTACGACGGGAATCGGTGTTAGTATGGTGGCTAATAAAGTAAAAGGCGTTCGTTGCGCGCTATGCCATAATGAACATACAGCTACGATGACGAGACTCCATAACAATGCGAATATGCTTGCTATGGGAGCCGGGGAAGTCAGTAAAGAAGAAGCATTAAAGATTACGGAGATCTTTCTTACGACAGAGTTCTCCGGGGAAGAAAGGCATATGCGCCGGGTTGCGCAGATTGAAGCTGAAGGATAAAGAGAACTTAGGTCGTGTGCTTACGCCCAAATTTCCGGGTTGCAGCAAGAATGGGGATTAATATATGAAGATGACGAAAAGGAAAGATTATATTTCTTGGGATGAATATTTTATGGGGGTATCCATGCTTGCCGGTATGCGCTCCAAAGATCCGAATACGCAGGTCGGCGCGTGTATCGTCAGTAGAGATAATAAGATACTTTCCATAGGTTACAATGGCCTTCCAAACGGCTGCAGGGATGAAGATTTTCCGTGGGACAGGGAAGGGGAAATGCTGGAGACAAAGTATCCGTATGTGACTCACAGTGAATTAAACGCGATCTTAAATTACAGGGGCGGATTTCTTGCGGACACAAAACTCTATGTGTCGTTATTTCCCTGTAACGAGTGCGCGAAGGCGATCATTCAGGCGGGTATCCGGACGGTGATTTATCAGTCTGATAAATATAATGGCACGGATTCCAATACAGCGTCCAAGCGTCTGTTTGATGCGGCTGGTGTAGTATATTATCAGTACAAACCTACCGGAAGGAAGATTACGCTGGAACTGTAAAGTTTGTTGGAGAGTTTTCCTGATGAGAAGGAAAGAAGAATGGTCTACTGGATCTTGGATTTGGAATAGGAAAGATGAAAAAAAAGCGGACAAGAGAGAAAAATTTCAATAGAATAAAGATTTTCTGCATACTTATGGCAATGGTACTGTTATGTGTTAATTTTCCGTCTTCCGCCACGGGCTCTTCTTTGGATGACACAAGGGAGCAGATGGAGGCAGCGCAAGCAGAAAAGGAAAGGCGGGAAGCGGAACTTGCGGCAGCAGAGGCGACGCTTGCCCAGACGGAGGCTAATCTTGCTAATCTGGAAGGTGTCAGAAACAGTTATCAAGGACAGATGGAGATCCTGAATACCAGCCTTCAGGCGGTAGCGGATAGACTGGCGGTATTGGAGAGTAAGATTGCCATAAAAGAATTGGAAATCGCGCAGACGCAGGCGGAGCTGGAAGCGGCGACACTGGCAAGGGAAGAACAGTACGAAAGTATGAAGGACAGGATACAGTTTCTCTATGAGAGGAGCAGTTCCGTTTATTCGGAAATCCTGTTTTCCGCGCAGTCATTTGGCGAAATGTTGAATTATGCCGACTATATAGAACAACTGTCAGAGTATGACAGAATGAAGCTGGATGAATATTTTGCATTGGAACAGCAGATTGCCGAACAAGAGGCGACCCTTCAGCAGGAGATGCAGGAACTGCAAGAACTGCGGGAAGAAATGGTAGCGGAGCAGGCTTCGGTCAATGAACTGATCAGAGATACGGCAAATAATATTGCGGCAACGGCAGATCAGATAGAAGATGTGGCGGCAGCGGCGGCGGCATATGAAGAACAGTGTGATGCGGCAGAGGCGGCAGCGGCAGCGGCAGCGGCAGAATATGAACAGATCAAAGCACAGTATGAGGAAGAATTAAGATTATCCCAGCTGGCGGCGCAGTCCGCGCGAAGGGATCTTTCACAGGTAACATTTGAAGAAAATGACAGATATCTGCTTGCTAATCTGATCTATTGCGAAGCGGGCGCGGAACCATACGAAGGGAAGGTTGCGGTGGGCGCGGTTGTAATTAACCGTGTGTGCAGCTCAGTTTATCCTAACACTATAACGGGCGTGATCTATCAGTATAAACAGTTTTCGCCGGTAAGAAACGGGCGTCTTGCGCTTGCTTTGGCAGAGAACCGTGCGACGGAAGCGTGTTACCGTGCGGCGGATGAGGCGATGGCAGGCGTTACTAATGTAGGTAACAGGGTATATTTCAGAACTCCGATACCGGGGCTGGAAGGATTGCAGATAGGAAATCATATTTTCTATTAAAATTTACAGATTTTACTAATCTGCTATTGAACAATCAAATAGCTGCTGACTGCATATACCGTCACTCCATTATAATCTAACTGTGACCAGCCGTTATCGCCTATAGCAGTTCTGATAAGGTACTCTCCGTTGTGCAGAACTCCCACTACGGTATCTGCATTTGCTGTGCTTGGCTCAGTTCTTAAGTTTGTCTCAATCTTGGCAGTTACCTGCTCATATACAGACGTGTAAACAGCTCCCTGTGGCGGTGCCTGCTGTCCGGTATCCGCCATGTCGGTGGTCAGGTAGCTGGTTACTGCATACAAGGTCTGCCCGTTATATATTACTCTTGACCAACCGTTATGCCCGATACCGGTCCGTGTTGCAGTATCTCCATGCATAAGTGTAGTCACAATAGAAGCATCATTCAACGTACTTGGTTCGGAGCGCAGATTGGTCTCCTGCTTAGCTGTTACCGTCTCGTTTACTTCCGTAAATATGATTCCTACCTCAGGATTGGCTTCCACCGTTTCCGGCGGCGTTTCGTCTTTTGCCTCTGCCTCCTGCAAATATCCAAAATAAGCAACATTCACATCTGTTTTTTTAGATATTCCTGCCACAATTCCCTGTCCGGTATACTGCCACATGGCATGAGTTCCCGTATAACTGGACGCATTGGTCTGCGGATAAGGCTGATCCGGATACTGCGCTACCCATATCTTGTATCTTGAGGAAAGAGTATCCGTATTCCACTGTGCATTGCCTTCAAGTTCTCCTTTGGATGCATAGAACATAGGGGTATAACCCGCCGCTGATATTTCATCAAGAAATGCACAGGCAAGCTCTGTCCGCGCAGAAGCATCCAGACCATACTGTCTGCTGTCCGTTGACAGAAAATCCTCACAGTTATAAGCCACCGGGTATGTAATCCTGTATTTGGCTATGATATTCATGGTAAATACAGCTTCCTCCCTAGCCTCTTCTTTTGTGACAGCCGAAGAAAAGAAGTAAGCTCCGATCTTGATTCCTGCTGCTTGTGCCTCCTGTAAATTATATCTGGCAGTAGGATCTTCGAAAATCTCACCGGTGGATTTAGCTCTGTAGCCCACGCGAATCATGGCAAATTCCACGCCTGATTCCCTAACCATGTTCCAGTCAATGGTTCCTTGATATTTAGAGACATCTATTCCTATAGTGACACCTGGAATTTCATTCTCATTAATTGCTGCTACAGTCACTTCTGCACCGTTTCTTTCATTGCCTGTAGCATCTGCGTTTTGTGGATCCTGAGCATCATCCAATGCGCCTATGGAAACTTCCGCCTGTATCTCAGAATTTGCATCTAAGCCTGATTCCGCGTTTTGCTTATCTGTTCCTGCTACATCTGTATTTTCTGAGTCCATATTCCCTAAGGCTGCTTCCGTATTA
Source organism: Lachnospiraceae bacterium (assembly GCA_029062895.1). Classification (GTDB taxonomy): domain Bacteria; phylum Bacillota; class Clostridia; order Lachnospirales; family Lachnospiraceae; genus NK4A136. Next base: position 5,315 of record JAIDPF010000009.1, on the reverse strand, counting down.
TCTGTTCCCGCTTTACCCGAAAATATGGATTCTCCATTTTGAATCATATCAACCTGCAATTGCATATTTTCACGCGAGCTTTCGGCGCTTTTTAGCAGGAAAACAATTACTATAATCAATACAATTATGCCTGCCGCTCCCGCCGCTGTCATGCCAAACAGAAATTTTCTTCTGTCATCATAACTGTTATATGATTCATCGTTCCGGTATTCATCGTCTTCCGGTTCGGACTCGTTCCATTCCATATCTTCCATATCTAAATCCATGATTTCTACATTTTGTGTATTTTTAGTGGAAGCTATTTTTCTTTTCTTATCTCTTTTCATTTTGGTATCCTTGCTGCTTTCACGATAGGAAAGTCTTTGAAACAAGCGGTTCAGTTTTCCTGTTCCGAAATATAATGAGTCAATGTTTCAAATTTTCCGGTATAGATGATCTGTAGAAGTTTATCTAATTGCGTTAAGGAACGCTTTAGCTGTTCCAAAGAGATCTTCTGCTCATTCAGGCAGATCACCATCTCATCAATATCCACCACTTTTACAAAGCCATCGGGATAGATAAGGACGTCTGCCAGAAGATCAGTCACGATCAGGCGGTTATCCTCTTTCTGATATTCAAAATCAACGATATCGCAATACCAGTAAAGCAGAGAATTGTCTTCCTGATAGAACTTGCTGACTTTATAACCCTCTTTTAGGAAATAACAGGAATAGCCATGGTGCAGGTCTTTTTTGGGCTTTAAGGCATTCCATTTGGTCACAATGATATCTTCGTTGCAGAAAAGTATCATGTCGTCCTTTAGTAGGACGCATTCTTCCGGTATCAGACGTTTACGGTATAGTATTGGATATGGCTTAAAGGCGGATGGATGCTGCTCCATGAACTTCCTCCATGAGATAGGATGATTTATATAGGTAATACTATTAATATAAGTATCTGATGATCTTCTGTCAACTATTTTTTGCGCCGCGCTCATCTCTTGAGTGGCTCTTTTTAAGTTAGTGGAAAAAAGGAAACAAATATGTTATAATCCTTTTCGGCATAATATTTTAACATTGACAAAGGAGATATGGTTATATGAAAAAGAACAACAAAGGCAACCGTTGGCAGGTGTTTCAGGAAAATAATCCTACGATGCATATCTGTGTGATGATTATTGCAGTAAACGTTGTCTTTATTCTATTATCCGCAGCGCTGATTTGTATTCTGCCGGAAAATGAGGGGAAGAGTCTGGGTGAGATCCTGCGGCTGGCGTTTACCCTGATGGTCAATCCCAGTGGAAAATATATTTACAGTGAGACACCGATTTCCCTGATCATTACGACAATCGTCGTTTTGCTTGGAATGATCTCCCTGACCGGTGGTACGGTCGGTTTTATTACAAGTTTTATCAACGGCTTTCTGGAAAGGGCAGCCAACAATAAACGCACATTGAAGCTGACGAATCATATTGTTATTTTAAATTATAACAATAAAGTGCCGTCCATTATTTATGATTACTGTTTTGATGATGTCAAGAATACTTATATTGTCATCCTTGCAAATGAAGATAAGCAGAAAATCCTTGATGAGATTGACAATATGTACGATCAGAAGGGCGGGAGCAAAAAATTTAAAAATATTATTGTCAGGGATGGTAATCCGATGTCGAAGATCGACCTGGATAAGATTGCGTTGAAAAATGCGCAGACAGTTCTGTTGATGATGCCCGGCTTTAATACAGAAAAAGGGGAAGCTATTACGGCTGATAAAAGCTTTGAAGTATCGAAGCTGTTCATGTTCGTCGCATGGTATTTCTCACAGTCAGATAATGACTATAAGGCCAATATTGTTGTAGAGGCGAATGATGCCAAATTGGAAAAAATGGTCCGTGAGTACCATCTTGAAAATAATGATCAGACTGCTGTAGCTGTAAACTACAATGAGATTACGGGAAAAATGCTGGCAATTACTGCCCTGATGCCGTCCGTCAACGGCGTGATGAAGCAGCTGTTTAGTTTTGAGGGTGTCGAAGTGTATATTCAGGAAAGTGATTCCACATTATCTGTGGAGGAAGAGCTGGCGGTCAGCCATTCCGTGATGCCTGTCTTTGTGCAGGAGGGTAAAAGGGTCTATATTGCCGAGGATGAAGATGAATTTGAAAAAACAACTGAAAAGTTTGTATTAAAGAAAAAGCTTCCCGAGAAACAGATCATTCCGCGCGTTACATTCATGAAAACGGAGATTATTGTGGTTGGGACAAACAGCAAGCTTCCGTACATATTGGAAAGCCTTCAGTGCTTTAAGAATGAATATCAGAACCATAAGCTGCATGTCATACTGGCAGGAACCAATGATGAGGAGGAGACGCTTAAGGGGTATTATGGGAATCCCTTCTATCAGGATATCCTGATGCCGGAGAAGTACTCTTACATCATTGTAGATGATATCTACAGCCCGATGAAGGCGCTGGGTGATTTGGCGGCAAATAAGGCTGACTCTATTATTTTCCTGTCAGACGATATGGTCAGCAATGTCCATATTGACGAAAAGCCGTTGATTTACTGGACAAAGTTAAAAGAATCTATCTATACAAACAAGCAGACAGACGTTATTGTGGAGATTTTGGATTCACAGAACCAGAGTATTATCGAGCTTCGTAATAAAGACCAGATTATTGTCAGTGACGATTTCCTTGGACACCTGTATGCGCAGCTTGGCAAGAATCCCGCCCGTCTCCATATTATCAAGGATATGATTACCTCCGAGGGCGATTCCTCTACGCTGGATGATAATGATGAGACACAGAATGCCGGTGATATCATATGCGCCAATGTAAAAGAATTTTTCAAGGATACGAAAGAAGACCTGACGTTTACGTCAAAGAAAGAGCTGATCCTGTGGGTGTATGAAGCGACGAATCATGAGGCCCTGCCCATCGGCGTCGTTAAGGGCGGCGTCCCGTATATTTTTGCAAGGGTTGATGATCCAGATTCCGCTCTTGATTCGACAGTCCTTCTTGGTATCAAGGAAGGGCAGATCTATGACGGGGACAAAGAGGCGATCAGGCTGGAAGATGAAGATGAATTGGTAATGTTTATGGTCGGGTAAGCGTAATGGCTGTCATGCCTTAGAACAAACATTGGGGAACATAAGAAGATAAGAAGAGGGCACCCCTCTCTATGACTTTCATTGATCATAGTTTTGGGATGCCCTCGTCCGTTTTTATTTATGAAGCTTCTTTTGCTTTTTTCTTTGCTTCCTTTGCGGCAAGTGCCTTGTCTGTTGGACGTACCATCGTCAGGCAGATGATCAGGGCGAGGATGTAAAGGGCGATGGTTGCATATAATACATACTGGTATCCGGTAGGATTGACGGTAATCATTTCAGTGCTTCCATCAGCCAGTACATGTGGAATTTCTATCGGGGTGCCAAATTTCTTAACGATCCAAGCCGCCATCTGGTTACCGGACAGTCCGGCAAATGCCCATGCAGATAAGGTAATACCATGAATCGCGCTGATGCTTCCCATACCGTAGTGATCAGATAAGAGTGTCGGTACGTTGGAGAAGCCGCCGCCGTATCCCGCGTTAACGATAAAGATCAGGCACAGTACAAGGATGATCAACAGCGTATTGCCTTCACCATTCTTGATGCCGTTGGTCAAAAGAACTATGGCAGTAAATGCAATAGAAAGGATAAAGATCAACTTGTAGATCGTATTTCTGTCTTTCATAGTATCAGCCCATGCGGAAAAGCCGAGACGTCCGCCTGCGTTAAAGACTGCGGAGATCGTGGAAATGATTCCTACATAGCTGGCAAGACCGATGCATTTTACGATCATTTTTTCCTGTGAGATCAGCGCCAGACCGCAAGTGATATTGATATAGAACATCAGCCAGATGCCTATGTAGTTAGCAATGGGTTTTGTCTTAATGACGGACACGATGCTCTGCTTTTCGCTTTTGCTCTGCGGTTCATGCCATCCGTCCGGTTTCTTAAGCAGAAGATGACCGATGAACATCATAACAAAATATACAACAGCCAGGATCAGGAACATCTTATAGATGCCGCCGTCACCGAGATTATCCAGCATGGACTGCATGATCGGACTGGCGATCGCTTTTGCTGCGCCGAATCCTGCAACTGCGAGACCTGTTGCAAGACCTTTTCTGTCTTCAAACCATAACATCAATGTTTTCACCGGGGAAAGGTAACCTGTGCCAAGACCGATGCCCATGATAAAACCATAGCAGATATAAATGCCGATCAGCGCCAGAGGTGCTCCCATATGGGCGTGACCATAATAAATGAAGAAACCGGTCCCTGCCATACCTACAGCAAAACAGATCGTAGCGATCAGGGAAGATTTGTGAATATCTTTTTCTACAACATTTCCTAAGAATGCCGCCGACATACCAAGGAAAAAGATGGCAAAACTAAACGCCCATTCTGTTGCGCCTTTTGAGAAGCCGATATAATCGGCAATCTCCTGACTGAATATTGACCAGCAATATACAGTACCGATACTACAGTGCAAAAGTAATGCGGGGATTGCGGCACGGATCCATTTATTGGTGCGCCATCCGCCGGTTTTCTTTTCGTTCTCGCTCATGGTGAACCTCCACATACATTTTATTAAATTTAGATAAAATCCACACCTATTATACAACTTTTACCAATTGCTTTCAATAGAGGATTGCTTGTTTGTGTCAAGTAATCATCAGCGCTTCCTTAAAAAATTCTTGTTAAACTTAAAAGAAATAAGTTCTAATACAAAAAAGGAATACAATTCCTTTTTTGTATAAGGAGGAAAAAGCATACACATTCATCGCATCATGGAATCAAAATTAAAATATTTGGCAAATCATTTTCTTGTCCCAGAATTGTTTTTCGCACCCATAGAAGCACCATTCCAAAAATCAGTTCCGCACCTTTAGATTTATCCCTCATAATCCAGCTTATTCCCATTTTTATCATAAAAAGACCACTTTCCAATCTTTTTTCCATCTGCATAATCACCTTCCGCAGCAAGTTGACCGTTTTCATGATATTCTTTAAAATGACCATTCTCCAACCCATCAACCCAAAATCCTGTTGATGCGATGTTGCCACTTCGATAATACTCTGTAGATAAGCCATCGTGAATCCATCTCGTTCCATCATCTGACAATTTGCATGAATATCTAATATGAATTTCACCTGTTTTATATGGAATCTCTGCGATATTCAAATTATTTTCATTAACAACTTTCATAATCTTCTCCTTTACTAAACGTTTTCATTGTGCTTTAACCTTTTTAAGGAAAACATAATTATTTAACATAGTATAACAC
>JAIDPF010000089.1 GCA_029062895.1 Lachnospiraceae bacterium | reverse complement strand
AGCAGGGGCAGATTTATATGAGATTAAACCTGCAGAGCCATATTCAAAGGAAGAAGGGAACACCATACACAAATAGAGCCTAATATGTATGGCGCATAGGCGTTTGACAGTCCGGTGCGCGTATGATACGCTGAAACAAGTTTCGAGGGAAAAGAGTTTTGCTATTATCGGAAAGAATCAGTAAACAGGAAAAGGAGATCACTACCGTGAGAAAGAACACAGTTCGGATTAGCGCATTTTTATTGACAGTTGCTATTCTTCTGACTGCCTGCGGAGCGCAGGAAAAAATGGAGGAACAGCAGAGCTCGGAGATGATACAGCAGGAAACAATATCCAGCCAAGGGGAAAGGGAGCCAGAAGGAATAGGACAGGAGAATCAGGCGGATGATTGGACAGTCCTGCGGGAGCAGATGGGCTTTTATGTGGAGGGAAGTACACTCTATGACGCAAATGGCAATCCTTTTATTTTGCGTGGTATCAACCATGCGCATTGCTGGTATGAGGATCAGGCAATCAATGCAATACAGGGTATTGCTCAGACAGGCAGCAACTGTGTCCGCCTTGTTCTGGCGGACGGGGAGCAGTGGGAAGCCACTTCCGCCCAAATGTTGGAGGCGTTGATCAACCGCTGTAAGCAGGAGAAGATGATTGTCATTCTGGAGGTACATGACGCCACTGGCTATAAGGACAAAGAGTCCTTGCTGAAAGCGGCGCAGTACTTTGTAGATATAAAGGACAGCCTGATCGGCCAGGAGGATTACGTGATTATCAATATTGCCAATGAGTGGCAGGGAGACAGTGAATCCAGGCTGTGGAAGGAGGCATATCTGGAGGCCATCCCCATGCTGCGTGAGGCAGGTCTGGCACACACGATCATGATCGACAGCTCAGGGTGGGGGCAGTATGGCAAATGTATTCAAGATGGGGGAGTGGAACTTCTGGAGGCAGATCCCCTGGGTAATGTGATGTTTTCCATCCACATGTATGGCACTGCAGGAGGCAGCGAAAATTCCATTGAAAAGAATTTGAACTATGCCGCGGATCTGAATCTCTGTGTCTGTGTGGGAGAATTTGGCTATACCCACACGGATGGGGACGTGCAGGAGGATTATCTGATGCAGTACTGTCAGGACAATCAGATCGGCTATATCGCATGGTCCTGGAAGGGAAACGGCGGCGGTGTGGAATATCTGGACTTGGCGGAGGACTGGAAGGGAGAAACACTTTCAGCAGAGTGGGGCGAGGTCGTGGTAAATGGTGTGAACGGCATCAGGGAAACCTCACAGATGTGTACTGTGTTTGAGTGAGACGGGACGGATATGCGTGCTGGTAGGGGTATGCGGAACTTAAATCATGGGTTGAATGTTTGTAAAAAATAAAAATGGAGGATAAAAGACATGAATGAAAAAATAGTACAGACCGCGGGGCGGGAGAGCCTTGGAGAATTTGCACCAATGTTTGCGCATCTGAATGATGATGTGCTGTTTGGGGAGGTATGGAACGAAGATGCACTTTCCGTAAAGACGAAATGTATCATCACGGTGGTGTCGCTGATGGCATCCGGTATCACGGACTCTTCCCTGACCTACCATCTGCAGAATGCGAAGAATCATGGAGTGACAAGGGAAGAAATTGCTGCAATCATTACCCATGCCACCATGTATGTGGGTTGGCCGAAAGGTTGGGCTGTGTTCCGTCTGGCAAAAGAAGTATGGAATGAGGAGATTGCGGAAATTTCGGAAAAGGACAGATACCAGAACACTATCTTTTTCCCGATTGGGAAACCCAACGATGGATTCGCGCAGTATTTCATAGGTCAAAGTTACCTTACACCGGTATCTACAGAGCAGGTTCCGGTCTTTAACGTGACCTTTGAGCCTGGCTGCCGAAATAACTGGCACATCCATCATGCAAAGAGCGGCGGCGGACAGATGCTGATCTGTGTAGGTGGCAGAGGCTATTATCAGGAATGGGGTAAAGAGGCAGTGGAGATGACACCGGGCAGCGTGATCAATATTCCAGCGGAAGTAAAACACTGGCATGGAGCCGCACCGGATTCATGGTTTTCTCACCTTGCAGTGGAAGTTCCCGGAGAGGAAAGCAGTAATGAGTGGTGTGAGCCGGTTTCAGAGGCAGAATATAGTAAACTGAAATAGCCGAAGGATCTAAAAGAATCTTTTATTTGTCATCAGTTTCAGAAAGGGAGACAAAATGAGAAGAAAGATTTTGTCGTTGCTCATGGTAGCTGGAATGATGGTACTTAGTGTGGCTGGCTGCGGGCAAACCGGAGAGGACCGGGATGCGGGAAATCAGGTGCAGGAAAACGGGCAGTCTGTACCATCACAGGAGAATAACGTTGTTCAGGTTTCGGACAGTGCGGAAAGCACTGTCCCTGAAAATACCGGGGCGCCGGTGGTTTATATGACTACAGACATCAGTTCGGATGGACTGATGGCGATCTATGAAGCATTGGGGGCATCTCCGTCAGGAAACATTGCAATAAAGTTGTCAACAGGTGAACCGGGGAGCAATTACCTGCGTACGGATTTAATTGGGGATTTTGTCATGTCTTTTGATAATCCAACCATAGTAGAGTGTAATACGGCTTATGGCGGTTCCCGGGCCAATACGGCAATGCATTATCAGGTGGCGGAGGACCATGGTTATACTGCCATTGCGAATGTTGATATTATGGACGAAAATGGTTCTATGACTCTCCAAGTAATAGGTGGGGATAACCTTACGGAAAATTATGTGGGAGCAAATTTTGCCAATTATGATTATTATGTGATTTTGTCCCATTTTAAAGGCCATGCGATGGCTGGTTTTGGAGGCGCAATTAAAAATATTTCTATCGGAATCGCTTCTTCAGAAGGAAAAGCGCATATTCACAGCGGTGGTACGGGCGGCAGTATGTGGGGTGGTGATCAGGATGCTTTTCTGGAATCCATGGCAGAAGCCGGAAAGTCCGTTGCGGATTATCTGGACGGGAATATTCTGTATATCAATGTCATGAACCGGCTGTCTGTAGATTGTGACTGTGATGGAAATCCGTCAGAACCGGATATGCATGATATTGGAATTTTGGCTTCCTTTGATCCCGTAGCATTAGATCAGGCATGTGTTGACCTTGTATATGAGGCAGAGGACGGGCAATCCTTGATCAACCGTATTGAGTCCCGTAATGGACTGCATACACTGGAACAGGCAGAAAAGATTGGGCTTGGCAGCCGGGAATACCAGTTGGTGAACATAGATGATTGAGATAGCAAAACGTGAGATGATTTATTTCTGGTATTATTTCAGTATCCAGTTTGAGCAGATATTCTGGTATTGGATATTGGGCATGGTGCTGGGAAGCGTTGTTTCTGTTTTTTTAAAAGATTATATTCACAATATTTTTCGTTCTATGGGGGAAAAGAAGCTTGGAATTGTAGGGATTTTTGCAGCAAGCGCTCTCGGCATTGCATCCCCGCTCTGTATGTATGGAACAATCCCTATTGCAGCTTCTTTTTCCAAAGGTGGGATGAAAGATGACTGGCTTGCAGCTTTTATGATGAGTTCTATTCTGTTAAATCCGCAGCTCATCATTTACAGCGCAGCCTTGGGGAAGGCAGCGCTGGCTGTGCGCCTGATTTCCTGCTTTTTATGTGGAAGCATTGCGGGAGTGTTGGTTCGCATTTTCTATCGCCATAAATCCTTTTTTGATTTTAGGGGATTTGATGAACCGAAAAGCCGGGATAACGATCCGAATCTTTTGCTGCGTTTTCTTAAGAATGTTGGAAGGAATGTAAAGGCAACCGGGTTGTACTTTTTTATTGGTATTGTATTATCAGCACTTTTTCAAAGGTATGTTCCGGCGGAATTTGTCAGCCGTTTGTTTGGAAGCAACGAGGGGTTTGGAGTATTGATGGCGGCGACCATCGGGGTTCCGCTATATGCCTGTGGCGGCGGTACAATTCCGCTTTTGCAGGCATGGCTGTATGATGGAATGAGCATGGGAAGTGCTGCGGCATTTATGATAACCGGACCAGCGACAAAAATTACAAATCTTGGTGCGGTAAAAATTATACTTGGCATTAAGCGGTTCTTGCTATACCTTGCTTTTATAATGGTATTTTCTTTGATAACGGGTATTGTTGTGAACATAATTGTTTGATATTATAGTTTTAAAAATTTTGTTTTCTTTGTAAAAATTAATTCGTATAAGAAAGTTGAGCCGCCGAAAGCGGCAGGGAGATTATCATGAAACAATATATAGTTGATGCATTTACTAATAAACCGTTCTCAGGAAATCCAGCAGCAGTATGCATCATGGACAGTTGGCCGTCAGATGAATCCATGATGAAGCTGGCTATGGAAAATAATCTTTCAGAGACAGCGTTTATTGTCAGGGAAGATAAAGGATATCATCTTCGCTGGTTTACACCGGGAACGGAGGTTGAATTATGCGGCCATGCAACATTGGCATCTTCGTTTGTCATTCTGAATTATTATGAACCGGAAAGCGAACTTGTACAGTTCCAAACTCTAAGTGGAGAATTGACGGTCAGGAAAAGGGGAAACTTGTATGAAATGGATTTTCCTACTTATGAGTTGAAAGAAATCCCTGTGACAGATGAAATGGAAAAGGCATTTGGTGTCCGGCCTATTAAGGCAGTGATGGGACTGGATCTTATATGCGTATTTGAAAATGAAGAACAGGTAAGGAACATGAATCCCAATCAGGAACTCCTTTTGGGTATTGAAGGGCGTATTCAGAACGTAACATCTGCTGGGAAAGAGTCAGATTGTGTTTCAAGGAGTTTTGCCCCTAAATTAAGTGTTGCGGAAGATCCTGTATGTGGATCTGCTCACTGTCAGATTGCCAGTTACTGGGCGAATGTTTTAGGAAAAAATATGATTGAGGCATATCAAGCGTCAAAGCGCGGAGGGTATTTGCACTGTGAACTTTTGGGAAACGGCAGAATTGCTATTAGTGGTGAAGCAACGCTTGTGGCAGTGTCTGATATAGTTGCTAAATTATAAAATTCTGTTTGATAAAATGTACCCAAGTATGGTTTTGGGTGTAAATTTTAAAGGCTTATGGCACATTCAGTGTGACCGAAATCCTTGTT
>JAIDPF010000088.1 GCA_029062895.1 Lachnospiraceae bacterium | reverse complement strand
GTGTTAGGCATTATCGGGACAGCATTTATGGCAGGATCAACCTTTGCGGCGACGGCGCAGCCACCAAACTATATTTTATGTATCATTCTTGCTGTGCCGGGATTTTTGGGATGGATTTTCCCATATTTTCTCTATAAAAAGATCGTGGGAAAACAGACAGAGAGGGTAACTCCATTGATAGAAGAAAAGTACGATGAAATTTATGTGATCTGTGAAAAGGGTAATAAGTTGTTATATTAAAGGCGAATGTTCTATTCAAAGCACAGTACAGCTATAATGATCATGTGGCTTCAAAGAGAGAAGAAGTGATTACATGGTGTTATAGGGTTGCATCAATTAGATACTAATGGTAGTATAAAAAAATAGAAAAATTACTATTTCTCCAACAAAAAATTAGGAGATGAATGCATGAAAACAATCCGATTACTTTATCCTGACTATGTGAGTGGAGGTCTGGAAACATATTATTTTGGTGCAAATTTGTTAGCACACATTCTTCCGGAGAATAAGAATCAGCCTTTGCTCAAGGTGGAAATTGCCCCGCCTGATGGCAAGGAACGCAGCGTGGCGGAGGGAATCTACGCAAAAGACGAGGTCCTTGCTGGAATAAAAAACGCAATGTCCGTGATTGAAGAAGCTAAACCCGATAAAATTATTACAATTGGTGGAAACTGTGTGGTTTCTCAGGCTCCCTTTGATTATCTGCATGGGATATATGAAAATATGGGGATCATCTGGGTAGATGCCCATCCTGATGTGTCGACTGTGAAAGATGGTTATCCAAATGCCCATGCAATGGTATTGGGATCGCTTATGGGAAATGGGGACAGTTCGCTGTCCGGCTTGATGAAGAACAGAGCATTCCGGGCAGATGAAATCCTCTATGTAGGTTTGCAGGGGCTTCATGATTATCAGGAGAAGTTCCTGAAGGATGCGGGTGTCGACTTCAAAGTTCAAACGGAGGAATTTATATCTGATGATGAGATTCGGGCATTTATGGATCGCTTTGATCATATCCTCATTCATCTGGATATTGATGTGCTGGATGCGTCATTGTTTCACTCCACCTACTTTGCAAATAAGGAACTGGTTGGAGATGGAAGTGGCAGTGGCAGGATGACGATTGAGAAACTGACTGCCATACTGAAAAACATCACCGATCATTCAGATATTGTCGGTCTGACCATTGCCGAGTATCTACCTTTTGATGAGCATAGGCTTCACAAAATGTTCTCCGGTATCAGTTTGTTTACCGATTAATGAGAGGCAGAAAATGATAAGCGATAAGAAAAGTATATCAAATGTACAAAGAACAGGAATTTTTATTACCTTGCTTGCGGCGGCGTTTATAACGTCCATGTCTACCACGGTAACAGCCAATATGATACCGAATTTTACCGAATATTTCGGAGTATCATCCAATCTTGCCCAGTGGCTCACAAGCGGTGCAACATTGATTTCAGGAATTACGATACCGATAACGGCATTTTTAATTAAGAGAGTACCGAACAAAGTATATTTCTTTTCTGCAATGACCGCATTTACAGTCGGCTCTCTGGCAGCCATTTTATCTGTAAATTTTCCTATGTTGTTGATCAGCAGATTGTTTCAGGCTGTGGGCTGCGGTATGCTGTTGTCATTTGCACAGATTGTTCTGCTGAAGCTTTATCCGAAGGAAATGCATGGAACCATTATGGGCGCTTATTCTATGGCAGCAATGGTATCCTCGGTTGTAGGACCTACCTATGCCGGACTGATTCTGGATTCCTTTGGCTGGAAAGGCGTTTTTACATCATTGTTTATTGTCGGAAGTATGATCATTATCTGCGGTATTATATTTATGAAAAATATTACAGATAAAGAAGATGCAGATTTGAACATGCTGTATGTATCGCTTTCTTCTTTCGGATTTGCGGCCTTTCTCATAGGGGTGAGCAATATAAGCGGCGGATTTTTTTCATTTAAGAGCAGCGGCCTGATACTTGCCGGACTTTTGCTTCTTGGTACTTTTGTAGTCTTGCAGTTAAAGTCTGAAAATCCTATGTTGAATTTGCGTGTGTTCGGGAATCCGGGGTTCAGAATAGCTGTTATATTAAGCCTTTGTATGTATCTTATTTGTATGGGAAATGCCATGATATTACCTATTTTCTCAAAAGCAATCAGAGGTTTTTCCGATACCGCATATGGACTTGCCACAATCGTAGGCTCGGTTTTATCAGTTATTACAACGCTTTCCGCAGGCAGGCTGTATGATAAGGTCGGGATCAAACCGATGTTTCTTGTGGGGACAGGTTTATTTGCAATATATTCGGTAATGGGATTCTTATTCTCGCAGAATACTTCAATTATATATATAGCCGTTGCATTTGCAGTACAGACGGTTGCGATGTCATCTTTAAATTCACCGGCAACCGCAATGGCTCTGAGCGGACTTGAGGGCAAGGAGCGGGTTGATGGCAGTGCGATCTTTAACACACTGCGGCAGATTTCAAGTTCGCTTGCCTCCACGCTTTCTGTGTTGATTTACACGTTGATCGGCAGTAATATGACTGCTATTCATGGCGTATATGTGTATTTCGGACTCGTAACGATAGCCATTGCTGTTGCAGTAATTTTATATCTGAAAGCCGAAAGTAAAAAATCAAATTAATCGATCCTTTGGACATTTTGTAAAAAATGCTTGTATAATTATATAGGATTTTCCAATTGTATTTTAACTGACCTTCGGATATAATAGTATTAACCTGAAATGCAGTGAAGGTTCCTATTGTTTTTGAGCCTACATTACTTTAAACGGGATTCCTATATCGCCACGCGGATGTCAGGCCGCCTTAGTCAGTGGAAGGCAGATGTGCTGGCTGCGGTTGCCCACCTAGCTTTGCTAGGAGTCAAAAAATAGGAACCGCATTTTAGGGGTTACATATTTTATACGAAAGAGTATGAAGAAACATAAGAATATTTATGAAGTACGCCGTTTAGAACTTTCATGTCACATGGGAAGTTAGGATGCAAAGGACAATAGAATAGGATACTTAAGATAGATAAAGGATACTTAAGATAAAGGATAGGAGAAACAACCTAAATTGTTTCTCCTTTTTCGTTTTTCATTTTTTATTCTAAAGGAGCTTTCTGATGAGTGATTCGATATTTCGGAAATTATTTGTGATTCTGATTGTTGTCATGGCATTTCTTGATGTAAAACTTCAGGCGGCCGTTGAAGAAAAGCACATGAATCAATATGTGGAGCGTTGTTTGGAGCGAACGGCGGCTGTGTTTTCAATGGAAGAAAATACAGAGAATGAGATATCCCAAAATGAAAAGGGTGAGAACGGGCAGGAGTCCCGGATGGAGGAATCCGCTAGAAATGAAAATGTTGACGATTCGCAGGGGACGGTGTCGGAAAATCAGGCGGGCGCAGCCGATCATGAATCGGAATCCGCGCCTGTGGTAATTCGTGTCTTGCTGACCGGAGGACAGGGGTATGCGCATCATGATTTTATGTTGTCCTTTGAGGATGATTATTATATTCAGAATGGACAGGAAGTATATTATGGGGAGGCCGGAACATCAATTACGGAGGCGGATATTGCCAGCCTGTTTGCAAGGCAAAGTGAGATGAAAGCTCATGCCGGTAATGTGCAAAGTAATGGACAGTCTATCGGAGAGGAAGAGACGGAAGATGGATTGATTGTTGGCATTTGGAGGGACGGAGGCTGGGATACGGATGCGGAATGGAAGTTAAGCATGGACGGCGGTGTGGGAGAAACCTATCAGGGGATTCTGGTAATCACGCAGGCAGGCAACGGGACATCGGGCGGTCAACAGATCGGACAGGGAACTGAGGGATATTATCTGGTTAATACCCTGCCGTTGGAAAGTTATCTTTATTACGTTCTGCCCTCGGAAATGCCATCGAGTTATCCAATGGAGGCATTGAAGGCGCAGGCAGTCTGCGCAAGATCGTATGCGATGCTGCAGATCAGGCAGGGACGAATGGAACAGTATGGAGCGGATGTAGACGATACCACTGCTTTTCAGGTTTATCACACACAGGGGACTTCAGAGGCGGCCATACAGGCGGTGGATGAAACGGCAGGACAATATCTTTCTTATCAGGGAGAACCCATTGAGGCATTCTATTACGCATGCTCCTGTGGACATTCCACGACGGCGGATATCTGGCGGGGAAGCGTGGGGCGCGATTATTCCTATCTGGTGTACCGGGATTATGGTACGCTGGAACAGGAGTCGCCGTGGTACCGATGGAGTTATCAGGCAAAACAATTTGATATTGAGGCGTTGAAAAGCAGGCTTCTGACTGTTCTGGCGCAGAATAAAAATTATATCAGTATCTATAAAGGAGAAGGCAGTTCCAAGGAAGGCTGGACGGAGATTACGGATCGCGGGAAGATGGAAGAGATCATCAGTGGAATGAGTGCGGTACAGGATATCCAGATACAGGAACGGCTCGCCGGAGAAGTGGTGGATTGCCTGCATATTACAAGCGGAAGTTTTCATATCATGATAGAAGGGGAATATTATATTCGAAATATATTGACGGCGGATGGATATATGCTGATAAAGCAGGATATGAGTGTTTCTGAGGGGCTTACACTGGTGCCTAGCGGATTTTTTGAAATAGAAGCAGTAAAGCAGGACGGAAACCTGATTGCCTATGTATTGAAAGGCGGCGGATTTGGTCATGGCGTCGGTATGTCCCAGTATGGAGCAAGATACCTTGCAGAGGAGGGAAAGGATTACGAATACATTTTGACATATTATTATGAAAATGTTACCATAGATAAAGTTCATTGATATAGGGATAGGAAGGCTGTAGATTGAAAAATCAAAGAGTTTTTTAATTTGTGCCTACGGCATAGCACTAAAGTGCATTAAAATTTACAGGTTGCGGAAAGATTATGGTTATTAGTGTGATAGAAAAGGTCAAAATGATAAGTATTCGATTAATTAATGAGATACTTGCGATCAGTAAAGCATTGCAGGATAGCAGAGCGTCCCTGTTTGCGGCAAGCACTGCTTTTTTCGCGTTTCTTTCCCTGATTCCGATGTTGATCCTGGTCTGCAGCATCCTGCCCTTTATTCGTGGCTCGCAGGAACTGTTTTTATCCATGATAGAGGAGGTCTTACCTCATTCCCTAGAGGCGATCAGCACATCCATTATAGAAGAAATCTATGACAAATCGATTACGTTGCTTTCCGTTTCGGCGGTCTTGATGTTGTGGGTTGCCGGAAAGGGTTTTTATGCTTTAAAGGCCGGAATCAATGCGATCCGGCATGTAAAAGAATCCAGAGGAATGTTTATTCAGCGTCTGGTTGCATCTCTCTATACGGTTGTATTTATTCTCTGTATTGTATTTTCTTTTGCGTTTATGCTGTTTGGAAATTACCTGAATGAAGCGCTGATACGTATTCTGCCTACATATAGTTATATCTACCAGTTTATGATGCATTTTCGGTTTTTGTTTGTGTGGGCGGTGATAACTGTATTTTTGCAGATCGTATATGCTTCATTGCCCAATGAAAAGGTATCTGTCAGACTGCAGCTGCCGGGGGCGCTGTTCTCCAGTGTGGTATGGTCAGTATTTTCATGGGGATTTTCCATTTATATTGATAAAATGAACGGTTTTAGCATGTATGGAAGCCTGACAACGATTATTGCGGTTATGATGTGGCTGTATATAGGTTTTTATATTCTATTGATGGGAGTATCTATTAATGTTCATTTTGAGAAGGAATATCAATTTCTCTTAATGAAAAGAAAAAAACAGAGGATACCATAGTATAAATACTTCGGAAGGTTTGGGAGAAAATAAAATTATGAAGAAACGCGGATTAGAAAACAAAAGACACCGAGAGACGGAACCTGATTTTTCGAAAAAGGGATTCCGGTGGAAATTTCCGTTAGGACCAGGAAAAACGCTGTTGACTTTACTGTGTATCTGTATTCTTGCGCTGTCTCTGTCTGCCGATGCGGCATGGCTGATCGGCTATCAGTATATGATCTATTTTTTGTATATTGGCGCATTCTCCACAACACTGATGCTAATGATCGATATTTCCTCTCTTATTGCTTATTGGAAAAAACACAGGAATATGAAATTGGAAGAACAGCACAGAAGTAAAAATATGGAAGAATGATATTGAAAAAAAAACATAATAATGTTATGCTGTTTCCATAAAAATATCAAAGGAGGAAATCGTAATGGACAGATTTCTTGATTCTCTAGTGACGCAGATTCCAAATTGGATCTACGCGGTTTTGATGTTAGTTGTGGCATTTGTTGCAGCAACGATCGTCAAGACATTGATGACGAAGCTTTTAAAAGCATTGAAAGCAGAAGAAAAGCTGGCGAAGCTTGGCGTTAAGGATGCTTCGACGGGTAGTTCTGTTGATTTTATTGCAAAACTGGCTTATTTTGTTACATTTTTATTGTTCCTTCCCGGCGTGCTGGACAAGCTGGGCATGAATAGCGTTTCACAGCCGATTACGAATATGGTAAATTCATTCTTGGCATTTATTCCGAAGGTAGTTGGCGCAGGCATCATCATAGCAGTGGGCGTATTTATTGCTAAGATCGTAAGAGATCTGCTGATTGCGCTTTTAAGGGCGACAAAGATAGATCAGCTTCAGGCAAAGGCTGGGATTCTGGTGACAGAGACTTCCGCTCTTTCCACGATCATTTCCAATGTAATCTATGGTATTATCCTTTTGGTGATGATTACATCAGCGCTTGACGCTCTTGGTATCGATGCAATCTCTATACCTGCCAATAACATTGTGAAATCAATTTTTGATATGATTCCTTATGTGCTTGGTGCAATCGTGATTATCGCAGTTGGCGTATTTATCTCCAATCTGGTAGCTAAGCTTTTGGGAAGCCTGTTGGCAGGAGTTGGAACGGACAAGCTGATTGAGAAGATGACAGGCACATCGCCGAAGAAAGTAGTACTTTCCAAGCTGATCAGTTCGATTGTAAAATATGTTCTGATCATTATCTTTATTGTGCAGGGTATCAATGTGCTGCAGCTGCCGGTACTTACAGACATTGGTGCTGCGATCATCGGTTACATGCCTGCAGTACTCAGCGCAGTGATCATTGTTACGATTGGTTTATTTGCAGCCAATACGGCTGAAACGGCGTTGGTTAAGAAGTTCCCCGAGGCGAAAGCAAGCGCGCTGGTTGCCAAGGTCGCTATCTATGTGTTGACAGCATTCCTTTGCTTAAGCCAGTTGAATGTTGCTAATGTAATTGTAGAGACAACCTTTATCCTTATAATTGCAGCGCTTTGCATTGCATTTGCAGTGGCATTTGGTGTAGGTGGACGTAAATTTGCTGAGACCACATTGGATAAGCTGGAAAAGAAGATTGATGATAATAAGTAGTTAGATTGAAAAATAAGATTGATATCTTATTTTTCAATCGGCAATTTGAGTCAGAGACTCAAATTGCTTTGATCGCAGATGAGAAACCGCCTGCGCGGATTTCTCATCGCGTGTCATCGCAGCAAGCTGCTCTGACATGGAGGACTTTTAAAGCGAAAAATAACGCTTGACAGAAACTTTTTAATTATATAAAATGTGTTTTATAAAAATAATGGCGTTGATGGTGCAAAGTAGCGTTTTTCTATGTTGCAGAGAGGAACAGCCACCGGCTGAAAGCTGTTCTAACCAATGGAAAAAAGAAGTGGATGACATACTTCTTGTTGCGAATTTCACACCGGAGTCGATTGGCTGAATATTCGGTATGAACTGCGAGGTAGCTAAGTATGCTTCTTCGTGTGCATAAGGAATGATTAGGTCAGTCCGTGACTGCTCGTTACGCAGAAAAGAAGTGCCCGGTAACGGGAATGTGGGTGGTACCGCGGAAGTGATTTCGTCCCAGATATGTAGAGATACATATCTGGGATTTTTTATTTTTTAACGATCAAGGAAAGGATAAACAGAAATGAAAGAAAGACTGGAAAAGATCAAGGCAGAGGCACTACAGAAGATTTCTGAGAGTGATGTTTTGGAAAAGCTGAATGAGGTCAGGGTAAATTACCTTGGGAAAAAGGGTGAATTGACTGCCGTATTAAAGAGTATGAAGGATGTGGCGCCGGAAGACCGTCCAAAGGTTGGACAGATGGTCAATGAGACAAGAGAGGCGATTGAGTCTGTGCTGGATGCTGCAGTGAAAAAATTAGAACAGGCAGCTATGGAATTAAACATGAAGAAGGAAGTGATCGATGTCACGCTTCCTGCAAAGAAACTTAAGATGGGACACAGACATCCCAATGCTATTGTATTGGAAGAAGTTGAGCGTATCTTTGTGGGTCTTGGTTATGAGGTTGTGGAAGGACCTGAGATTGAGAAAGATTATTATAATTTTGAAGCATTGAATATTCCCGCCGATCATCCGGCAAAGGACGAACAGGATACCTTTTATGTAAATGGAGATATCCTGTTGCGTACCCAGACTTCACCGGTACAGGTGCGTGTCATGGAGCAGGGAAAACTGCCGATCAAGATCCTTGCACCGGGCAGAGTGTTTCGGTCTGATGAAGTGGATGCGACCCATTCGCCGTCCTTCCATCAGATTGAGGGGCTGGTAATTGATAAAAATATCACATTTGCTGATTTGAAGGGAACGCTGGATCAGATTGCGAAGGAACTGTTTGGAGCAGACACGAAGTGTAAGTTCCGTCCCCATCATTTCCCGTTCACGGAGCCATCGGCGGAAATGGACGTCTCCTGTTTTAAATGCGGGGGTGCAGGATGCCGCTTTTGTAAAGGCTCCGGCTGGATCGAGATATTAGGCTGTGGCATGGTGCATCCGAAAGTTCTGAAGATGAGTGGGATTGATCCGGAAGAATATACGGGATTTGCATTCGGTATCGGACTTGAGCGTATCACGCTGCTCAAATATGAGATTGATGATATGCGGCTGTTATATGAGAATGATGACAGATTTTTGAAGCAGTTCTGATATTTTAGAGCGTAAAGACTGTATTCTGGGATTTATACAGGTCAATTGCAGATTATGATAAAAATATTTAGGGAAGTAATTGGAGGAAGAATAGATGAATTCAGCATTATCATGGATTAAAGCATATGTTCCGGAACTGGAATGCACCGATCAGGAGTATTTTGATAAAATGACATTGTCCGGAACAAAAGTAGAGGGATATGAACGACCGGACAAGAATTTGGAAAAGATTGTCGTAGGTAAGATAGAGTCCATTGAAAAGCATCCGGATGCGGATAAGCTCATTATCTGTCAGGTGGATGTAGGGACAGAGACATTACAGATCGTAACGGGCGCACCGAATGTTAACGTCGGTGATCTGGTGCCGGTGGTATTGGACGGCGGAAAAGTAGCGGGTGGTCATGATGGCGGACCGCTTCCAGAGGATGGGATTACGATCAAGTGCGGTAAGCTGCGTGGCGTTGATTCCTATGGAATGATGTGTTCCATTGAGGAACTTGGATCTGACCGGAATATGTATCCGGAAGCACCGGAATACGGAATCTATATCTTTGAAAAAGACAGTTGCAAACCGGGTGATGACGCTGTTGAGGTACTTGGACTGCATGACACGGTATTTGAATATGAGATAACTTCTAATCGTGTGGATTGTTACAGTATCCTTGGTATTGCAAGGGAAGCGGCGGCGACCTTTGGCAAACCCTTTGTCCCACCTGTGGTAGAGGTAAAAGGTGGAGGGGGAGATATCTCTGACTACATCTCGGTAGAGGTAGTGGATACGGATCTCTGCTCGCGCTATTGTTCCAAGGTATGTAAGAATATTAAAATTGCGCCATCTCCAAAGTGGATGCAGAGACGCCTTGCGGCCAGCGGTATCCGGCCAATCAATAATCTGGTTGATATTACAAACTATGTAATGGCGGAGTATGGTCAGCCGATGCATGCATTTGATCTGGATATGATCGCAGGTCATAAGATCATCGTGCGCCGTGCAAAAGATGGTGATCAGTTCCAGACTCTGGACGGACAGATGCGGACGATGGATTCTGAAGTGCTGATGATCTGTGATGCCGAAAAGGAGATTGGTATTGCCGGAATCATGGGCGGAGAAAATTCCAAGATTACAGATGAAGTAAAGACCGTTGTATTTGAGGCGGCAACCTTCCACGGGGCGAATATCAGAAAGAGCGCCAAGCGTATCGGTTTAAGAACAGATGCATCCGGTATCTTTGAAAAGGGACTGGATCCAAGAAATGCTGAGGCGGCGATCATGCGTGCCTGCCAGCTGATCGAGGAACTTGGCTGCGGCGAGGTGGTAGATGGCATGATTGATGTCTGCCAGCCTCTGAAGGAGTTGAATCGGATAAAATTCGAGCCGGAGAAGATCAATGCATTGTTAGGCACTGAGATTCCAAGGGAGGATATGCTTGCTATGTTTGACCGTCTGGAGATCAAGCATGACAGCGATGATATGCTGACGATTCCATCTTTCAGACAGGATCTGGAAGGATTTGCGGATATTGCGGAGGAGGTTGCGAGATTTTATGGATATGATAAGATCCCGGTATCGTTGCCGAGAGCTTCCGCAACTGCAGGAAAGCTTTCTTATAAATTAAGAATCGAACAGAAGGCAAGGGATATTGCGGAATACTGCGGATTTTCACAGGGGATGTGTTATTCTTTTGAAAGCCCGAAGGTATTTGATAAGCTGCTGATTTCGGAAGAGGATGAACTGCGGAAGGCGGTGGTTATTTCCAATCCGCTTGGCGAGGATTTCTCCATCATGCGTACGCTGCCAATCAATGGTATGCTGACTTCTCTTTCGACAAATTATAATCGTCGGAATAAGGATGTCAGGCTGTATGAGTTAGGGAACATCTATCTGCCTAAGAGTCTGCCTGTGACGGAACTGCCGGATGAACGGATGCAGTTTACGCTTGGCATGTATGGGGAAGGCGACTTCTTCACAATGAAGGGAGTGGTAGAAGAATTTCTGGAAGCAGTCGGCATGAAGAAAATTTGTATCTATGATCCGAATGCCGCAAAGACCTTTTTACACCCCGGACGTCAGGCGAATATTATATATGATGATGTGGTTATTGGTTATCTGGGCGAGGTGCATCCTATGGTATGTGCTAGTTATTCCATAAAAACCAAGGTGTATATTGCAGTTCTGGATATGCCGTCTATTGTGCCGATGACAAGTTTTGACCGGAAATATACCGGTATTGCGAAGTATCCGGCTGTTGCAAGAGATATCAGTATGGTTGTACCAAAGGAAGTGCTTGCGGGGGATATTGAGAAGATGATCCGCCAGCGCGGAGGAAAGATTTTAGAGAGTGTTCGGCTGTTTGATATTTATGAAGGGGATCAGATCAAAGAAGGGTTTAAGTCGATTGCATATTCTTTGTCATTCAGGGATATGACTAAGACATTGAATGAAGAAGATGTGAATGCCGTCATGAAGAAGATTCTGAATGGACTGGAGAGCATGAAGATCGAGCTTCGGTCATAAGTAATTTATTAGAAAGGAGCATTGCTTCAAATGGAAAGAAAAAGTGCATGGACATTATACTCTAAGACGGAACTAAAGAAGGTAGATGCGTATGCAAAGGCATATATGGATTTTCTGAATAAAGGAAAGACCGAACGGGAATGTACGGATTATATCATCAATGAGATCGAGCGGGAGGGCTATCAGGAATTTGACAGCTTGATGAAGAAGAAAAAGAAGCTTGCCAAAGGCGACAAGGTCTATTTCTGCGGAATGAATAAGACGTTGCTGATGTTTCAGGTTGGCGCTGCGCCGATTGAGGAAGGTATGAATATTTTGGGTGCGCATATTGATTCCCCGCGTCTGGATGTGAAGTCGAATCCCCTGTATGAGGATGGTGGATTTGCTTATCTTGATACACATTATTACGGAGGCATTAAAAAATATCAGTGGGTAACGATCCCGCTTGCGATCCATGGTGTGGTTGTCAAAAAGGACGGTACGACGGTTATTGTGAATGTCGGCGAGGAAGAAGACGATCCGGTATTTTTTATCTCTGATCTGCTGATCCACCTTGCCGCAGAACAGATGGAAAAGAAAGGCAATAAGGTGGTGGAAGGCGAGGCGCTGGATGTGATCGTAGCCAACAGCCCGTTGCTTCATCAGAGCAAACCGAAAGACAAGGAGAAGGACAAAGAGAAGAAAGCAGAAGAGAAGGAAGCAGTTAAGAAAAATGTTCTTGCTATCCTGAAAGAATATTATCAGATTGAGGAGGAGGATTTCCTCAGTGCAGAGCTGGAGATTGTTCCGGCAGGAAAGGCAAGGGAAGCGGGATTTGACAGGAGTATGATCCTTTCTTATGGACATGATGACAGGGTATGTGCATTTTCTTCCTATCGGGCGATGTTGGAAGTGAATGACGCCAAACGTACGACCTGTTGTATCCTTACCGATAAAGAAGAGATTGGAAGTGTCGGTGCGACAGGGATGAAGTCAAGATTTTTTGAAAACAGCGTTGCGGAACTGATGAATGCGATGGGATGTTACAGTGAATTGATGCTTAGGCGCGTGCTGGCAAATTCGTTCATGCTGTCTTCTGATGTAACAAGCGGCTTTGATCCGCTCTATGCTTCCAGCTTCGATAAGAAAAATGTTGCAATGCTTGGACATGGATTTGACTTTTGTAAATTTACCGGTTCCCGCGGAAAATCAGGTTCCAATGACGCCAATGCAGAGTATCTTGGTAAAATCAGGAAAATCATGGATGACGCCGGTGCGATGTATCAGATGGCGGAGCTTGGCAAGGTGGATCTTGGTGGCGGTGGTACGATTGCCTATATCATGGCACTGTACGGCATGAATGTCATCGACTGCGGTGTACCCGTGATGAACATGCATGCACCTTATGAGGCCATCAGTAAGGCGGATATCTATGAGAACAAAAAAGGGTATATTGCGTTTCTGAAAAATGCATAAATAAAAAGTAGAAAGACTAAACTGTAGAAAACTATGGATGTTGGATTTCATAAATCAGATTATTATTATGATCTGCCGGAGGAACTGATTGCACAGGATCCTCTGGCGGATCGCGCTTCTTCCAGACTGATGGTTTTGAATAAAGATACCGGTGAAATTGTACATAAACATTTTTATGATATCGTGGATTATCTGCAGCCGGGGGATTGTCTGGTATTAAATAATACGAAAGTTATGCCTGCGAGGCTTTACAGTGTGAAGGAAGAAACAGGGGCAGTGATTGAGGTCCTGTTATTAAAACGTCTTGCTGACGGATGTTATGAAACGCTTGTCAGACCGGGAAAAAAGGCAAAGCCGGGTACGGTTTTGAGTTTTGGGGGCGGAATCTTAAAGGGAACGGTTTTGGAGGTACTGGAAGAAGGTAATCGTAAGATTCAGTTTTCCTATGAAGGTATCTTCGAGGAAATCTTAGACCAGCTTGGAGAAATGCCGCTTCCACCTTATATCCATCATAAGCTTCAGGATAAGAACCGTTATCAGACAGTTTATGCCAAAGAGGAAGGTTCAGCAGCCGCTCCGACAGCGGGCCTTCATTTCACTCAGGAATTGCTGAAAAAGATAGAAGATAAAGGCGTTTATCTTGTGTATGTAACGCTGCATGTGGGACTGGGAACATTCCGTCCGGTCAAGACGGAGAATATTCTGGATCATCATATGCACAAGGAATCCTATTATGTGGATGAAGCGGCGGCGCGACAGATTAATGAGACAAAAAAAGCGGGAAAACGCGTGATCTGTGTGGGAACAACCAGTGTCCGGACAGTGGAAAGCGCTGCCTTGGAAGATGGCAGGGTGACTGCGGGGAATGGGGATACGGAGATCTTTATCTATCCCGGATATCGGTTTCGGGTACCGGATGCATTGATTACAAATTTCCATCTGCCGGAATCAACATTGCTTATGCTGGTATCCGCGATGGCAGGAAGAGAGCATATCCTGAAAGCTTATGAAGAAGCGGTTCGGGAGAAATATCGGTTTTTCTCATTTGGTGACTGCATGCTCATTATATAAAAATGATATGAGATTGCAAGCTGCTCTGACTTGGAGGAATAGTGTGTTATTTGCAGATAGATACTTGCGAGATTTGACGATACATGGTATAATTTAAAATCATGTTTTAATATATATGCAGGTGGTGACACAAAAGCATATTATGTTTTTACGTGATTATTTTTGGGGATATAGTATAGGGTAAAGGAGATTGTTATGCAGGAGAAAAGAAAAGACAAACGTTTGGAACTGGAATCCCAGATCTATCTTAAAAGACTGGACCAGCCGGAGGAGCCTGCGGAGACCGTTGATATTTATATGAAAGATGTTTCTAAAAGCGGCGTTGGTTTTACCTGTGATTATGATTTGACGATCGGAGCTGTCTATCAGTGTGAGCTTACTTTGTGGACAAAAGAGAAAATCCAGTCTTTTATAGAGGTTGTACGTGTGATGCCGAGAGAGGATACGAACTTTTATGGCGGAATATTTATCGGTATGTCTGAAATGGATATGAAGCGTATTGAGATTTATTTTACGCTACATGATAATGAGTTAACGTAATATATGAACGGATGCAAAGAGGCTGCCTTGATGGCAGTCTTTTTATTTAGGGATTTCAGCGTTCGTAGATGGTATAGTGGTTTTGATCACTTTTCAATACCGGTATGGCAGCCTGCAGAGAGATCTCATCATAAAAAACGATGTAAAGTACCCCTTCGGAGTGTTCCCTGTTATGCGTAATGCCGATATTTTTGATGCTGATATTATGATCTGCTAAGAGAGTGGCAACCCGGGCGATGGCGCCGGCTTCATCCGGAACATCAAGGTAAAGTTGAAATGTTTTCTGAATAGGACCGGAGGCTTTGTCATTCAGACTGTTTCGATACGCTCCGGCTGTCTCAAACAGGTCATAGATCTTCTGAAAATCTTTATTTTCAATATCTTTAGAAAGATTCTCAAGCTGATTCATATATTTTTTTAACAAGACCAGGATCTGCTCCTGATTGCTCCGACAGATATGCTCCCACATGGTCGGGGAAGAGGATGCGATCCTTGTAATATCCTTAAATCCTCCGGCGGCAATCATTTTCATAAACTGATCGGGAGAATCATTTTCTTCTACCAGTTTGACCAATGCCGCGGCAATCAGATGCGGTACATGGCTGATTGCTGCCGTGGCGTAATCATGTTTTTTATCGTCTGACTTGATTGGCAGGGCATGTAATGATTCAATAAACTGAAAGAATTCCTCATAACGTTTTTCAGGCAAAAGGCTTCCCGGCGTGAGAATATAATAAGCATTTTCAAGGAGCCGGTCGGAAGAGTGGGCATAGCCTGTCTTTTCGCTGCCTGCCATCGGGTGCCCGCCGATAAAACGATCTGTCAGACCAAGATGTTCGATCTCCTGATGGATATCTCCTTTGACGCTTCCGACATCGGTTAAGATGCAGTCTTTTGGCAGATGGGGGAGCATCTTCTTGATATTGGCGATATTAATGCCGACAGGAGAACAGAGAAAGATATAGTCGCTTTCATCGATATGGTCAGTGACATCCTGCATGGCATAGTCAATTACTTTATCTTTGAGAGCAAGCCGGATATTTTCCGGGCTGCGGTTATACCCACGGATATCAGCATCCGGGTGATATTTTCTGATTGCTTTGGCGATGGAGCCGCCGATCAGTCCAAGTCCGATGATCGTGCAGGTAAGATGCTTTTTGACCATGAGATTTCTCCTCTAAGTTTGAAATACGCTTTGCTTATCATATCATTGCCTGCCGGACTAGTCAAGAATCGTATCCTAGGATCGTATCTTTGGATTGCATCCTGAGATCGTATCCCGGATTGCATCATGGATAGCATCCAGAGAAACAATCTTTGCCATAATGAATGTCATCTAAGAAGTAAAATAAAATTGAAAAATGCACAATTACTTGTTGTAATATCCTATTATTTTTAGTAATATATACTTATGGAATAAAAAGGGTGGAGAATCAACAGGATTGCTGCCTGAAAATATTCCCAATATGGGATTGGAGGGTTATTCACATGAATGTTTACACAACCGAAAAGATTAGAAATGTGGTCTTGCTTGGTCATGGCGGTGCAGGAAAGACGAGTCTTGCGGAAGCGATGGGGTATCTTGCGGGATTGACATCACGTATGGGGAAGGTTGAGGATGGAAATACCATCTCTGACTTTGGCAAAGAGGAACAGAAGCGTCATACCTCTATTTCTACAAGTGTGATTCCTATGGAATGGAGTGACTGTAAGATTAATGTTTTAGATACACCTGGCGGATTTGACTTTGTGGGTGAAATGGAAGAAGCTGTCAGTGCTGCGGATGCGGCGATCATCGTGGTATCCGGAAAAGCTGGCGTGGAAGTGGGTACTGAGAAGGCCTGGGAGATCTGCGAGAAAAATAATCTTCCGCGTATGTTTTTTGTAACGGATATGGATGTTGATAATGCATCCTATAAGAATGTCGTTGAAGATCTGACAGAGCGTTACGGAAAGAAGATCGCGCCGCTGCATCTGCCCATCAGAGAAAATGAAAAATTTGTGGGATATGTCAATGTCATCAGCGAGAAGGCGCAGAAATGGGTTGGCAAGGAGGTTGTTGACTGCGAAATCCCGGAATACAGTGTAGAATATCTGAGTCAGTATAAAGAACTTTTGATGGAGGCTGTTGCGGAGACCAGCGAGGATCTTATGGAACGTTATTTTTCCGGCGAGACATTTTCAGAAGATGAGATCAGAGCGGCTCTTCGGATTAGTGTAAACAGCTGTAGCATTGTGCCGATCTCTATGGGATCCAATATCCTCTGTCAGGGCACATATACATTGTTGGATGATATTGTAAAACTGCTGCCCAGCCCGATGAATAAAGAGGTTGCAGGCATCAGCTTAAAGACGAACGAAATCTTCCACGCAAACTATGATTTCTCCAAAGTAAAATCCGCATATATCTGGAAGACGATCGTGGATCCTTTTATTGGGAAGTATTCACTGGTTAAAGTGATGTCGGGGGTATTAAAGACGGATGATCTTTTATATAACAAAGAGAAGGAGATCGAGGAGAAGATCGGAAAGATGTATGTCCTACAGGGCAGTAAGCCGATTGAAGTAAAGGAACTGCATGCCGGAGATATCGGTGCGCTGGCAAAGCTGACAGCGGCAAGAACCGGCAATACCCTTTCCACGAAGGCCAATCCGATCCAGTACGGTAAATATGAGATTTCTACGCCTTATACATATCTTCGTTACAAACCGAAAAATAAAGGTGATGTAGATAAAGTGGCACAGACGCTTCAGAAGATGAGCCATGAAGATCAGACCTTGAAGATTGTCAATGACAGCGAGAACCGTCAGACATTGATCTACGGTATCAGCGAGCCGCATCTTGAGACAGTTGTATCTAGAATGTTGAATGAATATAAAGTCGAGGTAGAACTCAGTAAACCGAAGATTGCTTATAAAGAGACGATCCGTAAGAAATCCGATGTGGAATACAAGTACAAAAAACAGAGCGGCGGCCACGGACAGTATGGTCACGTAAAAATGAGATTTGAGCCGTCAGGCAATCTGGAGCAGCCATATGAATTTACGCAGGAAGTGGTGGGTGGCGCTGTACCTAAGAACTTTTTCCCTGCTGTAGAGAAAGGACTGCAGGAAGCAGTCATCCGTGGACCATTGGCGGCATATCCGGTAGTAGGTGTAAAGGGTACCCTTTACGATGGTTCCTATCATCCGGTAGATTCTTCTGAAATGGCATTTAAGGTGGCTGCGTTGCAGGCATTTAAGAAGGGATTTATGGAAGCAACCCCGGTATTATTGGAGCCGATAGCGTCTTTGAAAGTAACCGTGCCTGACAGTTATACCGGTGATATCATGGGCGACCTGAATAAGAGAAGGGGACGTGTACTTGGTATGAATCCCACCGGCAGCGGCAAGCAGGTGATCGAGGCAGAGATTCCGATGTCCTGCTTATCCGGCTACTGTACTGATTTGCGTTCCATGACAGGCGGCAGGGGCAGTTATGAGTATGTGCTTGCCCGCTATGAACAGGCTCCCGCTGACGTACAGGAGAAGGAAGTCAAGGCAAGAGCGGAAGCGGTAGCAGAAGGTTACAGCGAGGAATAAAGGAGATATGGCATGGTTTCAGTGTGCTGCAGTCGATTGCTTGATTATTTAGCAGACATGCGTTTTTGACTCTCCTGCATTAATTGATCAATATATTGATTTTGTTCCGGCGAGGAACTGCTTCGGATGGCTGCGATGATAAATTGAATTTCGCTATCCGTAAAGGTGAGCTGCTTTTCTTTTGAAACCCGTATCAGGCGGGTAAGATAGGGAAGCAGCTCCTGTTTTTTTAGGTTACGGCTGCCTTCGACTGCCTGTGTCAAAAAATCTATTTTTTCTTTCGACATATCTTCCGGAAGTTTAATGTTTTTCCAGATATCCTGTTCCATATAATGAACCTTCCTTTCTATTGATAATATGGGGTTATGAATTCATCTGCATCAGCATCTCTACCATTGCCTGGTTTTCAGGAGGGATCATGTTCTTCAACATTTCCATCATTCCGGCATTCGCACTGGAGTTGGGACTGTTTTGCTTTGGATTGTCTTCCGGATGATCTTTATCGGAAGCAGGATCGGTATCGGAGTGGTTCTGGAAACCGTTGTCTGCAGAAAGCGGTCCAAGTACTTCCATCAGATCCTTCATCTGCTGATACATCCGGAACATAGAAGCCATATTAATAAGCTGTTCAATCTTTTGGGCAGTTGCTTCAGACAGAGACGGTCTGATCATAGCAAATACCTGTTCATAGTCATCGGGTCCCATGGGTTCACAGTGATCGTGCGGTTTCTGAATCCATTGCAGGATCTGACGCATCTCCATGAATTTGATCAACAGAAGTAATTCCGGCTGTCTGTCAGATGGGAGAAAAAGTGAGAGCGCTTTCAGCAGGATGGTGGTATCCGTGCTGTAGCGACGGTCCAGATCGTCAATTTTGTTATGGCGCAAGTCTTCCATATGTGTAAGCCTTTACCCTGTTTCTGTTATAG
>JAIDPF010000087.1 GCA_029062895.1 Lachnospiraceae bacterium | reverse complement strand
GACAAAAAAAGCCGGAAAAAAGAAAAGGGTTATCATAACAGTAACGGCGGCGCTGGTGGTACTACTGGCGCTGTCTGCGTTGTTAGCCGTGCTGTATCATAACTACACCAAGGAGATATGCGTCATGGAACCGGTGGAACATATGGGACAGCGAGAAGGCGTCAGTATGGATAACATTCTTGTGGAAATGGAGTATTCGATTATCACGGAAGGGGAGTATAGATGTAATTATCTTTATATTTTTGAAAACGGGGACGTCTATTCGGGATACTGGATCGATTATTATTATGTACATGATTACTATAACAAAGAATGCATGGAGAGGAGTGGGTATTACGCCAATATGGACGACAGATACTGGGATTATCTACATGAACAGTATTATTGGGGGAAGCTGTCACCCCGTGATCTGAATGGCATCATTAATGAATTTGCCCAAGTGGATGACTTTAAGTGTTATAACCGTAAGGAGGATGATACGCTAGAACCCCAGTTGGGAACACTGGGAGATCCGATATATGATCAGGAAAATAATGATATTTATAGAGGTCATTGGTACAGAGGCAGGATGGAATTGAACGGAACAGAAGACTTGAGGTGGATCAGCAATGGGACTGTTGAAGAGATGATTATGTATCTATACAATGAACATTCCCACAATGCCATAGACATTGTAAAATCTACATGGGCATACGGACAGTGGACGAACCAGATCTTCGGGGAAGGCTGGGAAGAACGAATCGACCTGAAGGATGAAATGGAAGTGATAGAAAGGGAAAGAAGCGCCATTCAGCAATTGGCGCTTTATTGGAAGTTCGTTTGGGAAAGCATTTTATCATTGCTTCGCAGGGGAGAATTTCTCTGACTAAAAGCAGTATTATTATTCTTTCAAAGGAGGTTAAAAAGTATGTTCCCGGTTACATGTTTAGATTTAATATTTCAATATCCAGTGGCGTTTATAGCAGTAATCTTAGAACCCTTTTTGGCGATCGGGTTGGGAATTTATTCGGGATTTAACATAAAGAAAAGATGGTTTTTGACAATTTTAGAATGTATTGTCTTTTATGTGTTATTTAAGGCCGCGGAATGGTGTATGATGCGCGATTTGATTATTATGCAGTTCGAAATCGTAGCGTTATGTGTTTTAGTGACTTTATCGTTGCTTGCAATGTTCGTTACAGTAATATTGAGAAGAAAGGAACCATGTTGGATTCGGATATCGGTTAGCATTACATTGATTATAGCTGTGTTTCTTTCATGGGGAATTGTTGGTATTATATGATATATTTTGAGGAAGGTGATGTGGTGGATATCCGCATGGAGATTCACTGATGTAAGCAGGATATTCATAAAATACTATACCTGCCAGTATTTCATGCTATGAATATGATAGATCAAGAGGTAATTGCGAAAGAGTCAAGTCCGGTTTACATAACTCTTCGTTTGAATATCTATGTTTCAAAAACATCATAAATGAAATCATTTTTGAAACATAGATATTCAAACTTCAGGTTATGCAAACCTCATGGACAGAATTGCGGAAGAACCAGGCAGGGAGAAAAATTTCCCTGCCCGATTGCATATAAAGAATATGTATAGTATTGGTTATTCCGGAGTAACGGCGGCTTTCTTTAAGGAAACCTCGATAGCATCCAGTAAGATTTCTGTCGTATACCGGTTATCCTCCAGATAGGTAATGCCGTTCAACGACTGTTTTTGAAGAATCTGGTTGGCAATATCGTTCAGGGACGGCTCGATCAGGGGATACATTGTGGTAATGGCTTCATCAAGGTTGACGATGCTGATGCTGTTGATATTGTTTTCATCTACGACGACAGCGATATCGACTGTCTGGTCTTTTAAGATCAGGGATGTTGTATAGACGCCGGGTACATAAGATACTTCGCCCTCATTGATGGGTTCTCCGGTGTTCTTGCCCGGCAGGAACATAATCAGAAGAAGGACAATAAATAATATTCCCAGCAGGATGAACAGCCCAGTATAAATGATCTCTTTGGAACGAAGAACAACGATTTTTGTTTTTGCACTCATAGGAATCTCCTGTAGGATGGATTGTTTGCTTTTTATAAATTATGACAAGATGGAGCGGGATATGACTAAAATCATAAAGGCTGCTGCATTGACAATACTATGTCCCAACTGATACAATAATAGCCGCAAAGGAAAAACAAGTTATAAAAATGAAAAAGGATTATTTTATATGAAATTTGTGAAGATGCAGGGTTGCGGCAACGATTATATCTATGTGGACGGAAGTAAGGAAACAGTCGAGAATAAGCCTGACGTTGTAAAAAAGTTAAGCGACAGGCATTTCGGAATCGGCGGAGACGGTGTGATTTTTATTAATCCGTCCAAGACCGCAGATTTTGAGATGGAGATGTACAATGCCGACGGAAGCCGTTCGGAGATGTGCGGTAACGGCATCCGCTGCGTGGCAAAGTACGTCTATGATTATGGTTTGACGGAGAAAACGGAGCTTGCGATAGAAAGCGCCGGTAAGGTTAAGTATATTACCTTGTATATTAAAGATGGCAAAGTCGATCAGGTGAAAGTAAATATGGGCGCACCGGAGCTGCTGAAAGAGAAGGTTCCTGTGGAAATGCCGTCTGAGACAGAGAGTGTGATTGGCTGCCCGATCTGTATAGAGGATGACGAATATCGCATGACCTGTGTTTCTATGGGCAATCCTCATGCAGTCGTTTTTATGGATGAGATCCGGAGAAATGATTCTGCGGGAAATACCGAAAAACAGGTAGATTTAAGGAATCTTGAGATTGAGAAGATCGGTCCGAAGTTTGAACATCATCCCTGCTTTCCCAACCGCACCAATACGGAATTTGTGGAGGTGGTTGACCGCCATACGGTGGATATGAGAGTCTGGGAGCGGGGCACCGGTGAAACCCTTGCCTGTGGAACGGGCTGTTGCGCTGTGGTTGTGGCATGTGTATTAAACAGCAGGACGGAGGAGGATGTCACAGTTCGTCTGCTGGGCGGAGAACTACAGATCCATTGGGACAGAACGGAAAACTGCGTTTATATGACCGGACCGGCAAGAGTGGTTTTTGAGGGCGAGGTTGAAATATAGTAACAGAAAAGTATGAGGAGGAAATACAAATGTTTCAGGTAAATGAAAATTATCTGAAACTGCCGGGAAGTTATCTTTTTTCGACAGTTGCAAGAAAACAGAAAGAATATCTGGAGGAGCATCCGGATAAGAGTGTGATCCGTCTCAGTATCGGAGATGTGACGCAGCCGCTGGCACCGGCGATTATTAACGCAATGCACCGGGCAGTGGATGAGATGGCAGATGCAGCGACATTTCGCGGGTATGCGCCCGATCTGGGGTACGAGTTTTTGAGAAATGCCATCGTGGAGAACGATTACAAGGCAAGGGGCTGTCAGATCGAAGCGGATGAGATCTTTGTCTCCGATGGGGCGAAAAGTGATTCCGGCAATATTCAGGAGATTTTTGCGCAGGACAGCAAAATTGCGGTCTGTGATCCCGTATATCCGGTTTATGTGGATACGAATGTCATGGCGGGCAGGACAGGTAGTTATGATGCGAAAACAGAGATATGGAGCAATGTAATCTATATGCCTTGTACGTCGGAAAATGGATTTGCACCCATGCTTCCCAAGGAGACACCGGATCTGATCTATCTTTGCTTCCCCAATAACCCCACCGGTTCCACGATCACAAAGCCGCAGCTTCAGGAGTGGGTGGATTATGCGAATAAGATCGGCGCAGTCATCATTTATGATGCTGCTTATGAAGCTTATATTACGGAGGCGGATGTACCGCACAGCATTTATGAATGTGACGGGGCAAGGACATGCGCCATTGAGCTCCATTCCTTTTCCAAGAATGCGGGATTTACCGGCGTCCGACTTGGATATACGGTGATTCCCAAAGATTTGAAATGCGGCGATGTTACGCTTCATTCGCTCTGGGCAAGGCGGCATGGTACGAAATATAACGGCGCGCCGTATATCGTCCAGCGTGCCGGAGAGGCGGTTTATTCTGCGGAAGGAAAAGCACAGTTGAAGGAACAGGTAGCCTATTATATGAAGAATGCAGCATATATACTGAACGGCTTAAAGGAAGCCGGTTATGAGGCGTCCGGCGGTGTGAATGCACCCTATATCTGGTTAAAGACACCGGATAATATGACAAGCTGGGAATTTTTTGACCATCTTCTGGAGCATGCCAATGTGGTCGGTACGCCGGGCTCCGGATTCGGCCCCAGCGGCGAGCATTATTTCCGGTTGACGGCATTTGGCAGCTATGAGAATACGGTGGAAGCAATAGCAAGGATCAAAGCCATGTGATCATAAATTGGATCAATAAATTTGATTGTAAAAACCCAATTGTTTATTATTAAGTATTGCTGAGTATTCGTTTCATAGATTTGCCCATGAGGTTTACATAACCTGCGGTTTGAATCTCTATGTTCCGAAAATAATTTCATTATAATGATTTTTTTGGAACATAGAGATTCAAACAAAGAGTTATGTAAATCGGACATTATATAAGCCGGACAAAATAGTATCAAGTTATTATTTTAATTTACACTTTATTCGGAATTGTGTTCCTAATGAAAACAAATTATAGTTACAACGATAAATTGGGCTTGATGAGGAGGCAGCAATATGGAACAAAAATTATCCAGAGAAGAACTCGTAGATTTGGTCGAAACAATTATCAGTGTACATGATAAAAAGACTGGAAAATTATTGACAGAAGAAGAGCATCATGCGTTGGTATTAAAATTTAAGAAAGGAATCTATCACCCGGGAGGAAGTGATTTGATTTATTATCCAGAATTGGTTGGTTTGCCCAAAGAGCCAACTGTTGATGAAATCGTAGATTTAGCAATGGGTGTTTCTGCGGAAAAGAACTGTTAGAGGAAAATTGGGAACATTTTTCTAAAAAGGGAGTTAATTTATTATATTATTATAGTTGTATTATTATAGGTAGAAGGAAGGAGTGTAAAATGCATATGGGAAAAATAGCGGTAATGTTAGCGGATGGATTTGAGGAAATAGAGGGCCTGACAGTCGTAGATATTTTACGCCGGGGTGGCGTTGAAACTGTCATGGTTTCTATCATGGGAAGGCTTGCAGTGATGGGCTCCCACAATATTGAGGTGAAGGCGGATATCCTTTTAGAAGAACTGGATTTTGCGGACGTGGATATGATTGTTCTTCCCGGGGGATTGAAGGGAAAAGAAAATCTGGAAAATTGTGCTCCCCTGATGGAGAAAGTGGATGAGTTCCATGCAAAAGGAAAATATGTGGCGGCGATCTGTGCTGCGCCGACGATCCTTGGTCATCGGGGGATTCTGCAAGGAAGAAAGGCTGGATGCTATGGCGGCATGGAGGACCAGCTGACAGGCGCGAAGGTTTCGTTTGATAAAGTATCTGTAGATGGGCATGTGATCACCTCCAGAGGCATGGGAACTTCCATAGCTTTTGCGCTGAGGCTGCTGGCGCTTTTGACGGATGAGAAAAGCGCAGATGAAATGGCGGCGAAGATCATGTATACGGATACTTGGAAATAGATCTAGACCCGCTGCAGGTATGGAAAGGAACATGTTTATAAAATGAAAGCATTGTTCAAATATTTTAAAGGATATGGCAAAGAATGTGTACTGGGGCCTCTATTTAAATTACTAGAGGCTTCTTTTGAACTTCTGATACCGCTTGTTGTGGTACAGATTATCGATGTGGGCATCGCAGAAGGGGACAGGACTTATATTGTAAAAATGTGTCTGATCATGGTGGCGCTGGGCATCATCGGACTGGTATGTTCGCTGACGGCGCAGTTCTTTTCGGCGAAGGCGGCGGTAGGTTTTTCGGCAAGGGTAAAGCAGGCATTGTTCCATCATATTCAGGGATTGTCTTATTCGGAGATTGATACGATCGGGACGTCTACAATGGTCACCCGTATGACAAGTGATATTAATCAGCTGCAGTCCGGTGTGAATCTGACGCTCCGTTTGTTTTTGCGATCTCCTTTTATCGTTTTTGGTGCGATGATCATGGCATTTACGATCAATGTCAAAGCGGCGGTCGTGTTTGTGGTAGTAATCCCCTTGCTGTCCGTTGTGGTATATGGCATTATGCTTTTGACAATACCGATGTACCGAAAGGTACAGAATGCGTTGGATCAGGTTCTGTCCAGAACAAGGGCGAATCTGACCGGCGTCAGGGTGATACGGGCATTCTCCAAGGAGGAAGAGGAGATCAGCCGTTTTGAGAAAGCCAATCATGAGCTGGTGGGGATACAGACGGCGGTGGGAAGCATCTCCGCGTTGATGAATCCGCTGACTTTTGCCATCATTAATACCGGCATTATCTGGCTGGTGTACCGTGGGGCGGTTCAGGTGGATCAGGGTATTATCACACAAGGTGAAGTAGTTGCCCTTGTCAATTATATGTCACAGATTCTGATCGAACTGATTAAACTGGCGAACCTGATCATCACGGTGACGAAGGCGGTGGCATGCGCGGGAAGAATTTCAGGGGTACTGCAGATACAGTCTTCCATGACGGAGGGAACATACGACGGTGAAAACGGGCGTGTGGTAAATGACAGATGCGCCGTGGAATTTGCCGATGTATCTGTCAGGTATTGCAATGCATCCGAAGATTCTTTGCAGGGGATTACGCTGGAGGTAAAAAAAGGTTCCGTGATAGGCATTATCGGCGGCACCGGCTCTGGTAAGACGACGCTTGTCAATCTGATCCCCCGGTTTTATGACGTTACCAAGGGGACGGTACGTGTGGACGGCATGGACGTGAAAGAGTACCGTTATCAGACGCTGCGGGATAAGATCGGCATCGTACCGCAGAAGTCCGTGTTGTTTACCGGTACGATCCGCAGCAATATGCAGTGGGGCAAAAAAGACGCCACGGATGAGGAGATTATGAAAGCGTTGGAGATCGCCCAGGCGAAAGAATTTGTCCTGCAGAAGGATGGAGGTCTGGATGCGGAAGTGGCGCAGGGCGGAAAGAATTTTTCTGGCGGGCAGAGACAGAGGCTGGCAATTGCAAGGGCGATCGTAAAGCATCCCAAGATCCTGATTTTAGACGACAGTGCGTCGGCGCTTGATTATGCGACGGATGCAGCGCTGCGTAAAGCGATCCGCGAGATGGAAGATCCGCCCACGTTATTTATCGTGTCCCAGCGGACAGCGTCTATGATGCATGCCGATCAGATCCTTGTTTTGGAGGATGGAGAAGCGGCAGGACTTGGAACTCATGAGGAGCTTTTAAAGACGTGCGAGGTTTATAAGGAGATCTACGACTCCCAGTTTAAGAAAGAGGCGAAGGGAGGCGTGGCAAATGCGTAACCGTCATATTATCAAAAAAGTCCTGCATTATATCAGCAGATATTGGGGATTGCTCATTCTTTCGCTGGTTATGGCGGCGGTTTCTGCCCTTTTGGCATTGGTTTTGCCGATTCTGACCGGCGACGCCATCGACATGATCGTGGCAAAAGGTCAGGTTGATTTTGACGGGCTTTCCAAGATCATCAACAGGATGTTGACCGTGATCGGCGTGACGATCGTGGCGCAGTATATCATGAATACATGCAACAATAAGATTACCTTTGATGTGGTAAGGGATATCCGAAGGGAGGCATTTGAAAAGATAGAGAGACTTCCTCTTTCCTATATCGACGCACATCCTGCAGGCGAGATCGTCAGCCGCGTGATCGCGGATGTAGATCAATTTGCGGACGGTCTGCTGATGGGATTTACCCAGCTTTTTACCGGCATGCTTACCATCGTCGGAACATTGGTTTTGATGTTCCGCATTAACGTTCATGTGACGCTGATCGTCGTCCTGATTACGCCGGTATCCTTATTTGTGGCAGCGTTTATTGCAAAAAAGACATATGATATGTTCCGCCTGCAGTCGGAAACAAGGGCAGAACAGACCACCTTAATCGATGAAATGATTGGAAATGAGAAGGTATTGCAGGCATTTTCCTATGAGGACGATGCTATGGAGCAGTTTGATGAGATCAACGGACGGCTGCAGAAGGCTTCTCTTCGGGCGATCTTCTTTTCCTCCACAACCAATCCTTCTACCAGATTTGTCAATTCACTGGTATATACCGGAGTGGCGCTGGCGGGTTCCATGA
Organism: Lachnospiraceae bacterium; assembly: GCA_029062895.1. Classification (GTDB taxonomy): domain Bacteria; phylum Bacillota; class Clostridia; order Lachnospirales; family Lachnospiraceae; genus NK4A136. The sequence continues at coordinate 16,327 of JAIDPF010000087.1, read as the reverse complement.
CGGTCATTGCCACAGGCGGGGCATTGACAGTGGGGCAGTTATCCTGTCTTTTAAGCTATGCAAATCAATATACGAAGCCGTTTAATGAGATCTCCGGCGTGATCACGGAACTTCAAAACGCCATCGCCTGCGCAGGACGTATCTTTGAACTGATAGAGGAAGAACCGCAGATTCCGGAAGCAGAGCATGCGGTGACGCTTCATGATGTCAGGGGCAGTCTGAAACTGGAGCACGTGGGATTCTCTTATGTGCCGGAACGCAGCCTGATCGAAGACCTGAATCTTACCGTAAAGCCCGGACAGCGTATTGCGATCGTTGGACCTACAGGATGCGGAAAGACGACGCTGATCAATCTTCTGATGCGTTTCTATGATGTGAATCAGGGAAGCATCGCGGTGGATGGAACGGATATCCGGGAGATGACCAGAAAGAGCCTTCGGACTTCTTTTGGTATGGTATTGCAGGAAACATGGCTGATGAACGGTACCATCCGGGACAATATCATCATGGGAAAGCCGGATGCTACAGAGGAGGAGATCGTGGCAGCAGCTAAGGCTTCCCACGCCCACAGCTTTATCCGCCGGTTGGAGCATGGCTATGATACCGTGATCGGGGAAAACGAAGGTACGTTGTCACAAGGGCAGAAACAGTTGATCTGTATCACCAGAGTGATGCTCGCGCTGCCGCCGATGCTGATTTTAGACGAGGCGACAAGTTCCATAGATACCAGAACGGAGATCAAGATACAGAACGCATTTGCCAGAATGATGCAGGGCAGGACCAGCTTTATCGTGGCGCACCGGCTTTCAACGATCCGTGAGGCGGACATTATTCTGGTCATGCGTGATGGTCATATCGTAGAGCAGGGTGACCATGAAAGCCTGCTGGAGCAGAATGGTTTTTACGCGAAGCTGTATAATAGTCAGTTTGAAACTTAGGATTCAGGTGTCAAAACGTACCTTTAAAGTAATTATATGGCAAGTTGCACAAATCATAATCTGTGCATGTGCATTTGGAAGGAAATTAGAAATTCTTAACATTCCTTCCAATACCCAGCAATTTCGGAACACGATGTTACGAAAAGGGGCAACTGAGCCATGGATGGCGAATTTGCCCCGTTTGCGTCCGTCTTCCACAGCTTAAATTAGGAATGTTTAGAAATTCTTATTTCCGTACAGCAGCATATGTACAGATTATGATTTGTGCAGCTTGCCGCCTTTAAAGATAATTGCGAAAGAGTTAAGTCAGTTTGAAATATAATGGGAGGAAGTGTGAGAAGAACTTCTAATCGCTCGCAGCAAAGGCTGCTTCGCGAAGAAGTTCTAAGTCTCACACGCAAATTTGTGCCTGCGGCCCAAATTCGCAGGTTACGGAAAGGCAGGGTTATTAATTTATGAAAGAAAAGGTGAAAGAGAGGCTTTGGGTCATCGTTCCGGCAGCAGTAGTGCTGCTCGTATGCGGCGTCCTGCTTTATGGAATGTCGGCCAAAAGGCAGGCGGATACAACTTCAGGGGATCCGGAAGTTTCTGTTGGTGACGGAACGCATACGGAGGCAGGCACCGGGGGAAATACGGCGGCAGGCCTTCAAAATAGTAATGGTACGGAAGGTACGCAGAATACTAGTACTACAGCCGGCAATGTGATTACAGGCACTTCTATCCTGAATACCGGCAGCCTGACAGAATACGGCAATGGCTATGAAGGTATTCCGGGAACCGGTAACTATAATTATGGAGAAGCCTTACAGAAATCCATTCTTTTCTATGAATTGCAGCGTTCCGGTGACCTCCCCGAGGAAGTCAGGTGCAACTGGCGCGGCGATTCCGGCCTTGGAGATGGCAGCGATGTATCTCTGGATCTGACTGGCGGCTGGTATGATGCGGGGGATCATGTAAAGTTCAATCTTCCCATGGCTTATACCTCAGCGATGCTGGCATGGTCGGTTTATGAGGATCGTGCCGCATATGAGGAAAGCGGACAGTTGGAGTATATGCTGGATAATCTCCGATGGGTAGATGATTATCTGATGCGATGCCATACGGAGGATTATGTCTATTATTATCAGGTGGGCGATGGCGGTGCGGATCATTCCTGGTGGGGACCGGCGGAGGTCATGCAGATGGCGAGACCTGCTTATAAGGTAACGATGGATCAGCCGGGGTCAACTGTGGTTGGCGAGGCGGCGGCGGCGCTGGCGGCGGGCAGTATTGTATTTCAGGATGTGGATGTGGCATACAGCGCGGAATGTCTGGAGCATGCCAAAACCTTATTTGATTTTGCGGAGCAGACGAAAAGCGATGCCGGTTATACGGCGGCACAGGGATTTTATTCTTCTAACAGCGGTTTCTATGATGAACTTTCCTGGGCGGCAGTCTGGCTCTATCTGGCAACGGAAGATACTGCGTATTTGGAGAAGGCGAAGGAGTATTACGGACAGGCGGTTCAGGATTATGTCTGGGCGCAGTGCTGGGATGACGTGCATTATGGTGCAGCACTTCTCCTTGCGAGGATTACAGAAGAAAATACTTATAAGGACGCGATCGAAACACATCTGGATTACTGGACGACGGGAACGTCGGGCGGTGAGCGGATTACCTATACCCCGCAGGGACTGGCATGGCTGGATACTTGGGGATCTTTAAGATATGCTACGACGACGGCGTTTCTGGCGTCTGTTTACAGTGAATGGGACGGTTGTTCTGACAGTAAATCACAGATCTATTGGGATTTCGCTGTGTCACAGGCGGATTATGCGCTGGGATCTACAGGAAGGTCTTATCAGATCGGATATGGGGAAAATTATCCACAAAATCCTCATCATAGAACTGCACAGGGCTCTTACTGCAATAATATGAATGAACCGGCGGAAGCGAGGCATACGTTGTATGGCGCGCTGGTGGGTGGACCGGATGCGGGGGATAATTATACCGATGAGGTTTCCAATTATACCACCAATGAGGTGGCATGTGATTATAATGCGGGATTTACCGGATTGCTGGCAAATCTGTATTCGGTTTATCATGGAGAGACGTTGGTGGATTTTGGCGCTGTGGAGGAGATCACGGTGCCGGAATTTTACGCAGAGACTGGTATCAATGTTGAAGGCAATGATTTTGTAGAGATCAAGGCGTATATCTATAATGTATCGGCATGGCCGGCAAGGGTCCCGGAACATCTGGAATACCGTTATTTTATCGATCTGTCGGAATGTTATGCCGCAGGAGGCACGGCGGCGGATATTGAGATTACGACCAATTATATGCAGGCGGGCAGCGCAGCGGGGCTTAAGGTATGGGATGAAGAGAATCATATCTATTACCTGTCGATTGATTTTTCCGATGCACTGATCTATCCGGGCGGACAGGAGCATTATAAGAAGGAGATCCAGGTCAGGATGAGAAATCCTTTGGGAACGTGGGATAATTCCAATGATCCCTCGTTTGCCGGACTTACCGTGGGAGGCGTTACCATGAGTAACGCGGTGGCACTGTATGAGAACGACACGTTGATCTTCGGTTCGGAACCTGCATCCGGTACAAATGCGGGGCAGTCAGTGACTGTAGGAGGAAGCGGTCAGACAGCGGCAGGTCAGAACACCTCACAAGGCGGTACGGCGGTGCAGGGTGGTTCGGCGGAAGGTGACGGGATCAAACTGGGCATTTCCTATTCCAATACCCAGAGCAGCTCGTCAAGTATTGCAGGAACCCTGACGCTGACGAATACGAGCAGCAGCGCCATTGACCTGTCGGATCTGGAGATCGATTATTACTTTACGAAGGATGGGGCTTCCACCATGAATTTCTCCTGTTATCATGCGGCAATCAACGGAAGCGGTGGATATCAGGCGGTCAGCGGAGTAAGCGGCGCTTTTCGAAATGCGGATGGAGAAGATACGGATACCTGCTGTACGATTTCCGTTGCAAATGCACCGAAGTTGTCCGGTGGAGATGTATTATCCATTGATTTTTGCATCAATCCATCAGACTGGTCCAATATGAATACGACCAACGATTATTCGGCACAGGAGGTATCGCATATTGTGGTACGGGATGGCAGCAAGGTACTGTTTGGTGAAGAGCCGGATTGAGCACGGCGGAGGGCATCAGAAATTGGAAAAACAAAGGAAATGGCATTTAGAGCCGGAAATAAAGGGTATTTTGATCTTTGTCCTTGTTATTTGTATTCTTATAGCTGCAGTTACGATCTATCATCTAAAGACGGTTTTTATCTATGAAGATGACCTGACGGAGCCGATTGTGACCATCGGCGGAACAGTGGTTACCCTGAGGGAGATCTCCTATTATATCATGGAGGTGGAGAATACTGGCGATGAGTTTGCCAGAGTCTACAATCCGGACAATCCCATAGAATACTGGGGAGTGTTCATGAACGAGGAGACCAGCGCAGGATATGTCAGCGATCTTGCCAGAACGGCGGCGTTGGATTACTGTATCAGGGACAATATTTATTATCTGGAAGCGGTGAAAGCCGGAGTGGAGCTGACTGAGGAGGAATGGGAGAGTGTGCGGACGGATGCGGAAGATTATTATGCGCAGATGACGCAGCGGCAGAGGGAGGTTACGCAGCTGGTAACGGAAGATTTAGAATTAATTATCGAAAAAGTAACACTGACACAGAAATATATGATACAATTATCCTCACAGGAGGAAGATGTTTCTGTTTTAGAAGCAGTCACGCTTCATTATGATGTGGGCGGAGACTATTACGAAAATCTAAAAAATTCATATACGATTAAAATAAACGAACGGATCTGGGATCAGGTGCATCCCGGTCATATAACGATAAATTAAGAGGAGTGTAACAGGCACGATGAATATGGAAAAATTTCTGGAGCAGTTTAAACAGGGAACAGCATACAATGCCCATAACTATTATGGAGCCCATGTGGAGAAAAAAGGCGTGGTATTCCGCACTTATGCTCCAAGAGCGGATCATGTGAATATCTTCGGCGAGTTCAATGACTGGCAGGAGGAACCGATGGAACGGCAGGAAGACGGGACGTTTACCTTCTTGTCGAAAGAGGCAAAACCGGGCATGATGTATAAGTACGTAATCTATGGATGGAATGGTTATCGTATGGAGCACAGCGATCCTTACGGCTATGGTGTGGAACTTCGCCCGGGTAGCGCTTCGATTATTGTGGAGTTGAATGGCTTTGAATATACGGATCAGAAGTGGGTGGAGGAGAGAACGTTAAATTATGATCGTCCGCTTTCCATCTATGAGGTACATCTGGGATCATGGAAGAAGAATCCAAAGGAGGAGCACGGCTGGTATTCCTATCGGGAGCTGGCAAAACCTTTGATCTCTTATGTGAAAAAGAGCGGTTACACCCATATTGAGGTGATGCCGTTGACGGAATATCCGTATGACGGTTCCTGGGGGTATCAGGTGACGGGATTTTTCGCGCCGACGTCCCGATACGGTTCGGATAAGGATCTGAAATATCTGATCAATGAATGTCATAAAGCAGGGATCGGCGTTATTATGGATTTTGTTCCGGTGCATTTTGCGATTGATGATTTCGGACTGAAAAACTTCGATTCCACGGCATTATATGAATATTATCAGGGCGGAGACAGCCAGTGGGGAAGTTGTATGTTTAACCACAACAGGAAGGAAGTCTGCAGCTTTTTGATCTCGGCCGCGCATTATTGGCTGGAGGAGTATCATTTTGACGGTCTGCGTATCGATGCGGTGAGCAATCTGATCTATGTCAACGGTTCACAGGATCAGGGGGAAAATAAAGCGGGACAGGAGTTCATTCGCAATTTAAATACTATCATCAGAAAACTTCATCCGACGGCAATGTTATTTGCGGAAGATTCCTCGCCATGGCAGGGCGGTGTTACCAAGCCGGTAAAGGAAGGCGGTCTGGGATTTGATTATAAATGGAATATGGGCTGGATGTATGATACCCTGTATTTTTTGGGGTTGCCGGCCAAACAGCGGTTGGAGCAGTATCATAAGATGACGTTTTCAATGTGGTATTTTTACAATGAAAGATTTCTTCTTTCCTTATCCCATGACGAGGTGGTCAATGGCGCAAAGACGCTCCTTGAAAAGATTCCCGGAGAGGATACGGAAAAATTTGCCCAACTGAGGACTTATTATCTGTACATGTATATTCATCCGGGGAAAAAGCTGAATTTTATGGGCAATGAGCTTGGTGAGCGGGTGGAATGGAATGAAGGAAGAGGACTTTTCTGGGAACTTCTGGAAGAGCCGACGCATAAGGCTTTGTATGATTATCTGTGTACCTTGCAAAAATTATATGCTTCTAAAGACGCTTTTTTTACACGGGAACTTGAAGTTAACCAGTTTCAGTGGTTATACTGTAAGCAGGAAACGGAACCAGTTTATGTCATGATGAGAACCGGGACAAAGGAATGCTATGTTGCAGCGTTGAATTTTGCCGATCATGCAGTAGATGACTTTGAATTGGTACTGGATAAAAAACAGACATGGAAACTGGTATTGGACAGCGGCTGGAAGAAGTATGGCGGGGAACGGCCGGAAAGCAAAGAAGAATTAAAGACAGTGGAGCGTATTAAGAAGTCTGAGAATCCGGAGGACGTGCAGGCGGGAGCCGGAGATGAGGCGTCGCGGAAACAGGCGGCAGATAAAGCAGAATCGGCAAAGCAGGATGAAAAAACAAAAAAAGCGGTAAAACAGATAAAGGAACACGTGTTAAAGATTTCTCTGCCATCTTATAGCGGAAAGCTGTACCAGATAATATAGAACCAATTAAATGAAACAGTACGAGGTGGATTATGGATTTTGAAGAAATACCGGTAGGAGCTAAGATTACAATGAATATCTCTAATGATGGGGAGATGCAGGCAAAATTTATTTCCAGAGCGATCAAGAATACCGGATCAGCAATTCTGGTTCTTCCTTTCATGCATAGGGGAAGACGTGTGAACTTTAACGGAAAGAATATCCATATTCATATGGATGTGCAGTTAAAAACCGGAGAAACATTTACATTTAAGGGGTGTCAGATTATATCGGTCAGAAAGGATGGTCTGATCTTTCATAAAGTCATCAGCAGTATGACTAAGGGGATTGAGAATAGGAGAGGCGAACATCGTTGTTATGTCGGGGAAACGGCTTATTTTGTCATAGAGGGGTTGGCGGATCAGATTACAGCGGTATTAAAGGATGTCAGCAATTCCGGTTTTGGATTTACCACAGACCGTAAGAAAAACATCGAATTGATGCCCGGAGTCATGGTGACATGTACGTTTAAGAACCATCAAGGTAAATTTATCCAGATGCAGGGAAAGATCATCCGCAGGGAAAAGCTGGCTCGTCATACCTTATATGGCTGCCGCTGTGCGGAACCAAATGCGGAAGTGGAAGAATTTGTAAAGCAGCTCGAAGAAAAAACATTGATTATTAATGATAGTCTGGTGCAGATGGGATAAGTTGAAAAAAAATCTGTTTTCATTTATACTATAGAGAAATATAGTTGGATCGTAAGATATCTTTGTGTGAAATTCGGAGCAGAGATCCGGATGGATAGAATGAAAGGAGCGCATATGGAATTTAAAGAGAGAAAAAGATGGTTGTTTTTTGGACTTCCTTTTACATTTACGACTTACACGGTTACGGAGGAAATGGTAACCATTGATTCGGGATTTTTAAAAAGGATTGAAAATGACTGTTATATGTATAAAGTAGTGGATACTAAACTGGAGGCTTCCCTGATGGAGAGGATGTTCCGTCTGGGAACGGTCGTATGTTATACAGGAGATACCACGCATCCGACGATGAAGTTGGAGCATATCAAAAATGCCAGGGCGATCAAGGATTTTATGCTGCAGGCTTCTGAAGCGGCGCGGATGAAACGGCGTACCTTAAGTACATTAGATATTGGTTCCGGTAGTATTGCAGATGTAGACGATATCTGAATCTTTAGAAGAAAATGGCAGGACAAACAAGCGGAAGGGCTTTTTGATCTTGCTGTTTTATTTTGCTGTACATGATATGAGGACTTTATCAATCGTTGAAAGTCGGGGAAAGCAGGATGGAAGAAGGAAAAAAACAGGTTGTAGTTGGTTATTACATGTCGCCGGATGGACAGGTGATCCCGTTGATGGCGGATGCAAAATATTATCCTAATGGGGTGCCGGAAAGCCCCCTGTTGACACCGCAGCCGGAGAAGCCGTTTCTATCGATGCAACAGAATATCTTGCCGCAGGCGCAGCAAAGTCCATTGCCACAGGCGCAGCAGGGCCCCATGACGGCATCATTGTCTGGTACCGCGCCGCAAGCGTATTCCGTCAAGTCTGTACTGCCATCGCCGCCGTCTAATACGAAAAAACAGGAAAAGAGTCTGGAAAATGTAGTCGGCAGGAACCTGATGGGGATTCTTGCCTCTATCCTGATCTTTATCGGAATGATCCTTTTTGCGACGGTTGCGTATGAATCTTTTAGCAGGACTGCGAGAATGTTTTCTATCTATGCGGTCAGTGGCGTTTTATTGGTCATTGGACTGGTTGGCATGCATAAGAACCGTAATGCGTTTTATCTGTCTCTGGCGGGCTGCGGTGTGGGCGCAGTCTATATTTCCCTATTTCTGACCTATGGTTACTTTGAGTTGATCAATGGAATCGTCCTATATATCTTGCTGGCGTTATGGTCGGTTGTTGTATTCTTTCTTGGTGGGAAAGGTTCGTTATTGTTTAAGACTATTGGACAGAGTGGCGTCCTGATATCCGCATTTTACGGAACCGTCATGCAGTTCATGGAGATGAAAAGCCCGGCTTTATTATCCTTTACGTTGGTGCTAATGTTTTATTATATCGCTGTCACAGTATTTTATCTGTTGATGGATCGCACAAACGGCTACAAGGCAAATCTTCCGTTTTTGATTATGGATTTTATCGGCGCTGTCATATTAGCGGCGGCAGCGGTCAATATTCGAAATGAGATACAACTGCCGGTACAGATTATCTTGACAGGCATTATCCTCGCCTATACATTATTTTTGTTGTTCCTGTATCAACAGAGAATCATGAAAAACGAAATGACGGCAGATTCCTCTCTGGGGTGGACGATCATTGTCTTTGTTCAGGCGGTGTTTGCGGCATTAACAATATTTCTGTTGATTCCAAAGGGGGAACAGGATAATAAATGGATCCGCGGATGTGTTGCAATGGTACAATATGCAGCACTCTGGTGGCTGACGGAATATAAGGCGCGCAGGGATTGGGGCAGGGTAGTCTCGCTTGGGGTCGTATATCTGTTTTTCTGGATGTACAGCGACTCTTTTGGAATATTGTCCGAACTACTTGGTATTGGAATTTTTGCGCTGATCTTTCTTATTATGGGATTTTTCAAAAAGGATAAGCTGTATTTTGCTTTCGGATGTGTAAGCAGTGGTATCTACGTCGTTTTTCATAATAGCTTATTTCATAATGGTTTGTCACATAATGGATATCCGGCTGCATATAGTTTGTTTTCTGTTTTATTAATCCTGTTAATCTTGTTTTTTCTGCTATACGGCGACCGGATCTATCATGCTGCGTTTAAATTGTCCGCTTATGCCATGCTGCAGATCTTTCTTTTCCGGATGGTTGGTATCCTTGCGGAACATACGGTATTGTCGAGGACAGTGTGGATCAATATTGTGTATCTTGTCAGCGTGGTTCTTTGTATCGCGGCGACCCACAGTTCGTTCTGCAAGGATTGGCTGGGGCATGATCAAAAAGAAAAAGACACACAGATCGCATTAGGCGTTTTGAATATTATCCTGATGCTGTGGAGTTGTTTGGTGCTGGATCTGATGAATGGTGAGATATTCCATATTCTTACGCTTCTGGCATTTCTGGCGTTGTGTTGTCAGAATATAATGCCGATGGTCAGACATTATGGAAAAAGTCTGGGAGTAGGATTTTATATAGGAATTAAGCTGACGATATTTGTACATTCGGCGCTTTATTCATATCAGCTGGAGTCTTATGTGGTTACCCTTGCCTGTCTGTTTGTAGCGCTGTTCTTTATCACATTTGGCTTCCTTAAAAATTATAAGCCCATCCGTCTGTATGGATTGATCCTCTCTCTTTACAGTATTTTTAAACTGGTGTTGGTTGACGTAACTTATAATTCCACGTTATCAAAGGCACTGACGATTATGGGCTGCGGTATCATGGCGTTTGTGATTTCTTTTGTCTATAATAAGATTAGCAGGAAACTGGAGGAAACAGGGGTAGAGGGAGAAGCGCAGTCGGAAGTGGATGAGGTGCAAGATAAGAATTACTAAGTTTATTTGAGTCACCGGAGGCGGCATAGAGGAATCAGATGAAATACAAGGAAGCGGAAGAATATATACAGAAGATCAGCGCATATGGAAGCGTCTTGGGATTGGATACTATCCGGGAACTGTTAATCAGGATGGGAAATCCGCAGGATACTCTTTCTTTTGTACATATTGCTGGGACGAATGGAAAAGGCTCGGTTCTGGCATATGTATCAACCATTTTAAAAGAGGCTGGATATCGTGTGGGACGGTATCTTTCGCCGGTGATCAGCGAATATCGGGAAAAGATACAGGTTGGCGGACGTATGATCAGTCAGAAAGCGCTGTGTGAAGGTCTGGAGCTTGTGAAAGACCATGCAGAGCAGATGGAGGCGGAAGGATGGCAGCCGCCCACATTATTTGAGACAGAAACGGCACTGGCTTTCTGGTACTTTGCGAAAAAGAAATGTGATATTGTCATTCTGGAGACCGGTATGGGGGGCATTGAGGATGCGACCAATATCATACGTAATACAAAGGTGGCTGTATTTACCCCGATTTCCTATGACCATATAGGGATTCTTGGAGATACGCTGACAGAGATTGCGGAAAAGAAAGCAGGGATCATCAAGGAAGGGGCTGTCGTGGTCAGCGCCGTTCAGAAGCCGGAAGTAATGGAAGTGCTGCAAAGAACCTGTCAGGAGAAGGGATGCGTGCTGCGTGTTACGGAGCAGCCGCAGAAGGTGAAATACGGGATCTTCGGACAGAGGTTTTCTTTTCATAAGAACGTCTATAAAATCCGCCTTGCGGGTATGTGGCAGCCGGAGAATGCCTGTGTAGCATTAGAGGTAATCGAGGCATTACGTGAACAGGGAATCTCCATAAAAGAGGATGCGGTCAGAGATGGACTTGAGGAAACGGTCTGGGACGGAAGGTTTACCGTGTTGCGGAAAAAGCCGCTATTGATCATGGACGGAGCGCATAATGAAGATGCGGTGAAGCGGTTGAGGGAATCTCTGGAGGGATATTTCCCGGGACAGCGTTTTCTCTTTATCATGGGGGTGCTTCGTGACAAGGAATATGATAAGATGCTGGCTATGATGGCGCCGCTGGCGCAATATATCATCACAATAACACCGCCGGAAAATCCGCGTGCGTTGTCTGCTTTCGATCTTGCGGACAAAGCAAAGGCATATCATCCCTGTGTCACTGCTGCCGACAGTCTGGAGGAGGCGGTGGAGATGGCAGGTTTGCTTGCGGGAGAAGAATATGTTACGATTGCATTTGGATCATTATCTTATCTGGGCAGACTGCGTAAAATCTTGACAGGGAAGCAGTGAGATTATTTGACAGTGGTAAATCAGTTTATGATACACCTTGAAAATCCTTATTTACATAGTACAAAAAGATTAGTATTTGTACAAAGTATTCGAGATTGATATAAAAACATTTAACTATTATATTATAGAGTTCATAGAAGAGAGAGATGTAGATGAAAAAAATGAAAGTTATCTCAAATATATCCACAGTATTACTTTTATGCTGTCTCATTGGCGGATGTGTATCGGAACAGGTGAGTGGAGAAATACAGCAGGTAACAGGGGCTGATATTGTAAGTTTATCCGAAGGAAGTATAGAGAACCAATCGCAGAATCTATTAGGAAATGATGTGCAGGATAACAATCCTGAGCAGGAGAAAGAGAACGGTGCATATTATACAATGGAAGATGTGAAGTCTTTAAACATACCGGAGGACATGCTGGCATACTGGATGGTGCTGAATGGTAAAAAACCTTTTATCAGCTATGATATAGGAGGGCAGGAGTTTTACTGGGATGAATTCTGGGGAATCAGGGCAGATCAGTTTATGATCGTGGATATGGATAATGATGGTGGAAAGGAAGTGGTTCTATACTGCTGGCCGGAATCTACGTGGATCTTGCATTATGAGGATGACAGCGTATATGGTTACAAGTTTGTTTTTAGAGGAATGAAAAATATCTGCACGAACGGAATCTATCAAGGTTCCAGTGGGGCAAGTTCCGGAGTTTACTGCAGGCTTACGGAACTGAGTGCAGACGGTTATACGGAGGAAACGCTTGTTGAATATGATTATTACGGACATGTGTATGAAGTTGGCGGTAAAGATGCATCTGAGGAAGAAGCTTTGGAATTTATAGAATCTATTAGGGACGGATCAGAATTGGCGGATCAGATCGACGGAGCGGACAGCAGTTATCTTTTAGGATCACTAACGGCAGAGGAACTTTCCATCGTAGAAAATGTCCAAAGGGAAGAAATATTATATCCGGCAGATTCTTACCCGATGGACGCGGAAACAAGGAAGGCTTATTATGATGTCCTGATGAGTCAGAGGGAGTTTATCAGCACTATGGATGATAACAAAAGGTTTTATCTGAAGGATTATTTTCCAAGAGAAGAATATCAGCCTGACGAATCTGACATATTGTCATCATTATCGAGAACCGATAAGATCTGGTATTTTGGCATTGTAGATATGGATGGGGACGGAACATATGAAGTGATCCTTGACAGTACTTATACAAGGGATATATTATCTTATCGAAATGGAGAAGTATATAGTTATAGACTGAATGGCGGAACCATATCCAACAGCAGTATTGTCTGTATATCTGAATATACCCAGAAATATGGAAGGATCGTTTCCTTTAATGATTATGAGTATGTTATGGAAACAGTTGACTATGATGGCGATATCAATGACGACAGAATACAGTACTATTCTTTTTCGGACGAATTGATTGAGCAATTTTTTAAGTGAAATGGTACGGTTATTTGTGTGAAAAATACATCTAACGCTTACGCTGTAAAAGATATAAAGCAAATGTTTAATTAAAACGGAATGAGATTAGGAAAGGAATATACGGAAAAGAAGTTATGATAGATAAGGAGAAGATAGAGCAGGCAGTAAGACTGCTTTTAGAAGGGATCGGAGAGGATACAAAGCGGGAGGGACTTCTGGATACTCCGGCGCGGATCGCGCGTATGTATGAGGAAATCTTTGCTGGGATGGATGAGGATGCGTCGATGCATCTGTCTAAGACATTTACGGTGCAGACAGAGGAAATGGTGATAGAGAAAGACATCGTATTTTATTCGATGTGCGAGCATCATCTGATGCCATTCTATGGGAAAGCGCATGTTGCTTATCTTCCGGATGGAAAGGTCGTGGGACTAAGCAAACTGGCAAGGACAGTAGAGACCTACGCGAAGAGACCGCAGTTGCAGGAACAGCTGACAGCGCAGATTGCGGATGCCATCATGGAGGGACTGAGCCCGAGGGGGGCTATGGTGATGATTGAGGCGGAGCATATGTGTATGACGATGCGCGGCGTCAAAAAACCGGGTTCCAAAACGGTTACGGTGGCAGCGCGGGGCGCATTTGCGGAAGATGAGGCATTGAAGGGACAGTTTTATCAGATGCTGCGGTTATAAACTCTACTGATATGGAAGTAGGCTGTGGAAAGGCATGGTTATTAGTATGAAGATTGGCAGCCGGGAATTTGATGTAAAGCATCATACATATGTGGTTGGAATTCTGAACGTAACGCCAGATTCCTTTTCTGACGGAGGAAAGTTTGATACGCTGGACAAAGCGATGGAGCATGTGGAGCGGATGATTGCCGAGGGTGCGGATATGATCGATGTCGGTGGGGAATCTACCCGACCGGGGTATCAGCCGGTTTCGGTCAAAGAGGAGATAGAACGGGTGCTGCCGATCATCAGGAAGATCAAGATGACCTATGATGTGCCGATATCGCTGGATACATGGAAGCCGGAGGTCGCGGGAGCGGCGCTGGCGGCGGGGGTCGATATGATCAATGATATCAGCTGTATGAAGGAAAGAGAGATGGCAGCGCTGGTGGCTGAGAGCGGCTGTGCATACTGCCTGATGCATAATAGAGATGGTTTGATAGAGGCTGGCTCAATGGTTAAGGAGGATCTGGCTGCGGCATTGGAAACTGCGTGGCAGGCAGGAGTCAGAACGGAGCAGGTGATGATCGATCCGGGGATCGGATTTGCAAAAACATACGAGCAGAATCTGGTTATTCTAAACAGGATAGAGGAACTGCACTGCTTTGGTCTGCCGATCCTGATTGGAGTTTCCAGAAAATCAGTGATTGGGTATGCGCTTGATCTTCCGGTGGAAGAGCGGCTGGAAGGAACGCTGGCGACTACCGCATATGCCGTCATGAAGCGTTGTGCCTTTGTAAGGGTGCATGACGTAAAAGAAAATGTACGCGTCGTAAAAATGATAGAATCGATAGTAAATGTTTCCTAAAAATGTTCTCTTGGAACGGGTAAAAAAGTAACGCAAATGGTAAAATGGAATAAAATTTCAGAAAAGGAGATGATACCCATGGATGAGATCAGGATTGAGCGGCTAAGATTATATGCTCATCACGGATACTTTGCGGATGAGAAATGGAACGGACAGTATTTTGAGGTCAGCGTGGTTTTAAAATTGCCTTTGCAGGATGCCGGCGTTTCTGATGCAATCGCCAATACCGTGGATTATGCGGCAGTATGTGAATATATCTCTGCAAAAATGACGGAAAAAACCTTTGATCTGATTGAGTCGGTAGCAGAATTTCTTGCTGACAGCCTGATGGATCAATATGAAGCTGTTCGGGAAGTAGTGGTAGAGGTCAGAAAACCGGATGCGCCCATTTCGATGGAAGTATCTTATGTATCGGTCAAGGTGACCAGACAGCGTCATCGTGCTTATGTGGCATTTGGGTCCAATCTGGGGGACAGCAGGGCGCTGATCCAGCAGGCGATCGATCTGGTGGATCAGGATAGGAGATGTAAGGTGTTGGAAGTATCTCCGATCAGAAAGAGTACGCCATACGGCGGGGTCGAGCAGGCGGATTATTATAATGGGGTCATGGAAGTAGAGACTTATTACGAACCGCTGATGTTTTTGAAATGCCTTCAGGAGATCGAGATTAAGCTTGGAAGGAAGCGTAAGGTGCGCTGGGGTCCCAGAACGATGGATCTGGATATCCTTTTATTTGATCGTATGGTGATCGACAGTAAGGAGCTGATCGTTCCCCACCCGGATATGCAGAACCGGGATTTTGTACTGCTGCCGCTTTCGGAGATCGCGCCGTATCTACGGCATCCGCTGTTGCATAAGACAATAGGGGAACTTTTGGAAGATGTGAAGGAATCCCACATGGAGATGCCGTCAGAGTCCAAAGGCGGTTATAAGGCATCTCAGGGTGGTTATGTCGTTGAGCATAAAGATCTTCCGGAAGAAGCAAAGACACAGCACAATGGAAATGAGGCGTCTATGGCTGGAACCAGCGGACCGGGGAATCCTCAGAGCAATGAGTCCTATGTATATCGTGGAAAGAGTAAAAATATCCTGACAAAGAAATTTTGATTAAAGCAGCGCGTTCCTAGCTTAACCGGAATCCAGTTGCCTGCATCCTTGCAACAAGGTTGCCTAGATCATCATGGATATTGACATTGACAACGACGGTGCTTCTGCCTGCTTTGATACATTCTGTTTCGGCAATCAGCTGTTTGCCTTTGGCAACGCTGAGAAACTGGATGAAATTGTTCAAAGATACGGTAGATGTGCCGGAGTTGTTGACAGCAACCGCTACCGTAAAGTCAGCTAATGTAAAAATGGCACCGCCCATGACTGTTTTATTGGCATTCAGGTGTTTTGGCTCGATATCCAGAATACATTTGGCGTATAATTTCTCGGCTTTTTCGATCCGGATGCCGGTGGTCTGCGTCGCAAAGATATCATCTGCAAACCGCTCTCTTGATTCCTCTGTAAGGTCTTTTTTTTCACTCATATTGTTATCCTCATACTTTGTTATTTTTTATAGGCGTTTGCGAAAGCAATGGCTTTATCATTTTTCGTTCCACAATTCCGTCCATGAGGTTTACATAACTCAAAGTTTGAAAATATATGTTCCAAAAATGATTTCATTTATGATTTTTTTGGAACATATATTTTCAAACAAAGAGTTATGTAAGCCGGACTTAACTCTTTCGCAA
>JAIDPF010000086.1 GCA_029062895.1 Lachnospiraceae bacterium | reverse complement strand
TGATTTCATTTATGATTTTTTTGGAACATATATTTTCAAACAAAGAGTTATGTAAGCCGGACTTAACTCTTTCGCAATTTCCTTATTGAAGATTAGGCGTTTGCGAAATTCATTTTTGAGATATTTCCGTTGCGCAACACAAACATATCATCGCCGGGCACGCTCACACTGCTCCAGCAGCTGCGTCCACCGCAGATCGACTTCCTTCTGGAATGCCTCGATCAGATATTCATTGCCTGGTTTAAACAGATGCTTAAACCTTCCCTGACGCTTCAGAAAATCTTCTATCGGAAGCTTATTCTTCGGGCGATAATTTAAGATCCATTTCCCTTCGATCACTTCAAACAAAGGCCAGTAGCATGTCTCCACTGCAGATTTACAGATATCAATGATATCCGGCGCCTCATACCGCCATCCTCTTGGACAGGGTGCCATGATATTTAAAAATGCCGGTCCCTTCGTATAGATCGCCTTCTCTGACTTTTCATAAAGATCCTTCATATTGCCGATAAAAGTGGTCTGTCCGACATAAGGGATCTTGTGTGCTGCCATGATGGCAGCCAGATCCTTACGATACTGCGGCTTCCCTGCCGACTTTGTTCCGGAAGGCGTCGTCGTTGTATCTGCATACATCGGAGTCGCCGAAGAACGCTGTGTTCCCGTATTCATATAAGCGCCATTATCGTAGCACACATATACCATATCATGCCCGCGTTCCATCGCTCCGGATAGGGATTGAAGACCGATATCATAAGTTCCGCCGTCTCCACCAAAAGTGATGAACTTGTAATCCTCAGTCACCTTTCCCTTTTCCCTCAGCACGCGGTACGCGGTCTCCACGCCACTTAAGGTTGCACCCGCATTTTCAAATGCACTGTGAATATAACTGTCCTGATATGCCGTATAGGGATACATATAGGTCGATACTTCCAGACAGCCTGTAGCATTACCTACAACGGCCTTATCTCCCGGATGCAGCGCCTTTAAAACATTCCTTACCGCAATCGTGCCGCCGCAGCCTGCGCACATTCTGTGCCCCGGCGCAAGACGTTCCTCTCTTTCCTGTATTTCCTTGAAATCAAATGCACCTGCCATGATGATAACCTTAATCCTTTCCCATTCTATGAGAAGAACGCCGTTTTTGCGTTCTTCTGTGTGAGACTTAGAACTTCTCTGCGAAACAGCCATTGCTGTGAGCAGTTAGAAGTTCTTCTCACACTACTTATTCACGCAGCCCCAGATAAGTATACTGCCTATCCTTCACACCTTCCTTTGCGATCACAGAAAGTTTCTCATAGACTCCCTTGGCATCCTCCACTGTAAGGTCACGACCAGAAAGTCCATAAACGATATTGATCGCTTCCGCCGTATTCTTATTCTCATACATCGCCGCTCTCAATTCCGCGCCTAAGGGGCCTCCATGTCCGCTATAGCTCTCGCACCGGTCCATGATAGCCACAGCCTTAGCAGACGCCAGCGCCTTAGCAAGCTCCTCTCCTGGAAACGGTCTAAACACCCTGACTTTGATCAGTCCTGCCTTCACTTTCTTCTGACGCAGTTCATCCACCGCATCCTTGATCGTACCACAGGCAGAACCGATTGCAACGATCACATAATCGGCATCCTCACATCTGTATTCTTCAAAGAATCCATAAGATCTTCCCGAAATAGCTTCATATTCCTTTGCCACATCCAAGATCACCTGTTTTGCGTTCATCATTGCCTGTGCCTGCGCCCGCTTCGCCTCCATACAATAAGGTGATGTGGCATAAGGTCCAAGCGCCATCACTTCATTTTGATTCAGTAGATAATGTTCCGGCTCATAGCTTCCCACAAACGCCTTCACAGGTTCATCCGTCATCAGTTCAATATTTTCTACAGCATGGCTGGTAATAAATCCATCCTGACAGATCATCACCGGAAGTTTCACGTCCGTATGTTCAGCAATACGATATGCCTGTAAAAGATTATCATAGACCTCCTGATTATTCTCCGCATAGATCTGGACCCATCCAGAGTCTCTTGCTCCCATACTGTCGGAATGTTCCGCATTGATATTCAGCGGTCCGGTCAATCCACGATTGACCACTGTCATAACCAGAGGCAGTCTGGAGGATGCCGTCACATAAAGCATCTCCCACATCAACGCCAGACCGCAGGACGACGTTGCGGTAATCGTCCTTGCGCCCGCTGCCTCAGACCCCATCGCCGCGCTCATTGCGCTATGCTCGCTTTCTACCGGAATAAATTCCGTATCTACCTCGCCATTAGCAATCATATTGGACACAAACTGCGGAATCTCCGTCGATGGCGTAATCGGAAATGCGGGCATGACATCCGGATTGATCTGTCTGATCGCATAAGCAACCGCTTCGTTGCCTGACATTCTATTCTTTATTCCCATTGCATTCACCATACCTTTCTTACTTTCCTTCCTTCATCCTGATCGCATGGAACGGGCATGCCTTTTCACAAATACCGCATCCCTTACAGTGCATCAGGTCAAATGCCCTTCTCTTGCCATCCACTACAGGGATACAGCTGTCCGGACAATAGGGAACGCACAAAAGACACTGCTTGCAGTTCTCCTCAATAAATTCAGGCGTCCGGCTTCTCCACTCTCCGGTCTCCACCAACGTAGAGGTAGCGGGTTCATAGATCTGCAACCCTTCTGTCAGATCCTGCCATTTTGTATTATCATTTATGTATTTTGCTTTCAGCGCCATGTCGATGATTGCACTCCTTTCATCTTTATATCCCCAGCCACAGCATATTATTTTATTTGAGTATCTTATATATTCAATGTTTATCTGCTGCCTTTTACCTCTTCCAACGCCATCTTAAGCGCTTCCATATTGCCCTCCAATACTTCCGGCTTTTTGGCAAATTTATGCTGCAAGGATTTCTTCATCTCCTCTAAAAAACGATCCGGTTCCATGATGCCGGTGATCTTCACAATAGCTGCTAACATGGGTGTATTCGGAAAATATTTACCCAATGTGCGATCACAGATTTCTCTCGCGTTGATGGTGTATATCCTTCCTTCATAACCATTCAGTTCCGGCATCAGTTCCTCACTGCTCCGTTCCGTATTGATCAAAATAGCTCCGCCTTTTTTGATTCCTCTGGTAACATCCACCGTATGAAGCAGCGTCTCATCCACTACTGCCACGTAATTAGGTTCATAAATATTGCTGTGCACGCGGATTTCCTGATCACTAATCCTATCATAGGCTGTGATCGGCGCACCCATACGCTCCGGTCCATATTCCGGGAATCCCTGCACATGCTTTCCGATATTAAATGCAACATCCGCCAGCAGAAGCGCCGCCGTCTTAGCTCCCTGTCCGCCGCGTCCATGCCATCGGATTTCTACCAATTCGCTCATTGCTTATGTATCCTTTCTATCATGAAATATGGCATGTGCGTCAATAAGGCGCACATACCATGGTTCTGCAGTCAATTAACCGCCAATCAAATCAAGGGATACTTTGCTGTCAGCTTATCTACGATCGCTCTTGCGTCGCTGACCTTCTCCGCACCGCCTTTGATAATCATTGCAATCGCCTCTGCGATCTGATCCATATCTTCCGTATTCATGCCACGGCTTGTAACAGAAGGCGTACCTAGGCGAATACCGCTGGTAACAAAAGGCGACTGAGGATCATTCGGAATCGTATTCTTGTTGGCAGTCAGATGCGCCTCATCCAAAAGCTTCTCGATCTCCTTGCCGGTCAGCTGAAACGGCGTCAAGTCAACAAGCATCAGGTGGTTATCCGTACCTCCGGATACGATCTTGATGCCACGGTTCATCAGCCCTTTACACAGTGCCTGCGCATTATCTATGATACCCTGACAATATACCTTGAAATCATCCGAAAGCGCTTCCTGGAAGCAGACAGCCTTTGCCGCGATCACATGCATCAGCGGTCCGCCCTGAATACCGGGGAATACTGCCTTATTAAAATTATATTTCTTTGCTGCCTCTTCGTTGCAAAGGATCAAGCCGCCGCGGGGACCGCGAAGCGTCTTATGCGTCGTCGTCGTCACAACGTCTGCATAGGGGATCGGACTTGGATGAAGCCCTGTAGCTACCAGTCCTGCAATATGCGCCATATCTACCATCAGGACAGCACCTACCTCGTCAGCCACTTCCCTGAACTTCTTAAAATCAATGGTCCTTGCGTAAGCGCTTGCGCCGGCAATGATCATTTTAGGTTTGCACTCCAGTGCAATTTCTCTTAATTTATCATAGTCGATAAAACCTTCATCATTCACGCCATATGGTACGATCTTGAAATATTTACCGGAAATGTTCACCGGACTTCCATGGGTCAGATGCCCGCCATGATCAAGATTCATTCCCATGATCGTATCGCCGGGATTACAGATTGCGAACTGTACTGCAAGGTTCGCCTGCGCGCCGGAATGGGGCTGTACATTGGCATAATCACAGCCAAAGAGCTTCTTTGCACGTTCCCTTGCCAGATCCTCCACAACATCTACGCAATCACATCCGCCGTAATATCTCTTTCCCGGATATCCTTCCGCATACTTATTGGTCAGTACGCTTCCCATGGCCGCCATGACAGCCTTGCTTACCCAGTTCTCCGAAGCAATCAGTTCTATATGACTGTTCTGACGTTCCTGCTCATCCACGATCGCCTGAGCTGTCTCGGGATCGACCTTCTTAATTTCTTCCAGTGAATACATATTTGTTTCCTCCATATTGATAATCTAAGTTATTTTATCATAAATCTTTCAGATATAAAATAGGCAATTAGATAAAATTGGCTGATGCATTAATTCAATGATAACGCAAATATTTCCTCCGCATACCGGACTGACTCCATCGCATCCTTCGCGTACTTATCCGCATGGATCATATCAGCGTACTCCTGCGTCAAAACAGCTCCGCCAACTAGCACCTTGCAGTCAACACCCTCCGCATGAAGCATCTTGATCGTTTCTTCCATCGCAGGGACTGTCGTTGTCATCAATGCACTCAGTCCCACCAAACGGATCTTCTCCTCCTTTGCCGTCTTCACAATCAGTTCCGGCGGTACGTCCTTTCCAAGATCAATTACGTCATATCCATAATTTTCTAATAATACCTTCACAATATTTTTTCCGATATCATGAATATCTCCCTTAACCGTGGCTAAGATAATACGCCCCTTCTTTTCTTCTGCCGCGCCCTTTGACTGCATCGCCTCTTTGATCACATCAAATGCCGACTTGGCAGCCTCCGCACTCATCAGAAGCTGGGGTAAAAATACCCGTTTTTCCTCAAATCCTTTCCCTACGATATCCAATGCAGGGATCAGCTTACCGTCAATGATCTCTATGGATTCCATCGTCTGAAGGTACTCCCCTGTCAGATGCGCCGCTCTTTCCTTTAATCCTTTTACAATCGCTTCAATCAAGGAATCTTTTTCCTGCGTATCCGCGCCGCCGGCTGCAGCATCACTGCCTGTTCTGCTTCCTGCCGTTACGGATCCCATACCTGCTCCGCCCGCCCCGTTTCCGACTGTCACCGCCGGCAGATTCGACGCATATTCAATATAATCAGCAAAATTCTCATCATATCCCTGCAATGCGCAAAACGTATGATAGGCCTTCATCATCTCTAAGGAATTCGGATTCATGATGGCGGCATCCAGTCCGTTCTGCATCGCCATGGTAAAGAAGGATGCATTGATAAAATCCCGGTTTGGCAGTCCAAAGGAAATATTGGAAACTCCCAGACTTGTCCTTCCCTGATACCGTTCTTTAATGCCTTTTAGGGAATCCAGCGTCACCTTCGCCGATTCCTTATCTGCGCTGACACTCATTGCCAGTGGATCAATGATGATATCCTTTTTCGCAATGCCATACTCTGCCGCTTTTTTGTATATCTTATCAACGATTGCCAGCCGTCCCTCTGCCGTTTCGGGGATACCATCCTCATCAATCGTCAGCGCCACCACAAGTCCGCCATATTTTCTGACCAGTGGAAATACTTCCCGCATCACTTCCTCTTTCCCATTGACGGAATTGATCATCGCCTTGCCATTATAGCGGCGAAGCGCCTGTTCCATCGCTTTACTATCTGTCGTATCGATCTGCAGCGGAAGATCGGTCACACCTTGCAGTTCCATGACAACCTCCGTCATCATGGCAGCCTCGTCGATCTCCGGAAGTCCTACATTGACGTCCAGAACGTCCGCCTGTTTTTCCTGCTGCGTCAGCCCCTCCTGCAGGATATAATCCATATTGTGATCACGGAGCGCCTGTTTAAACTTGGATTTACCGGTGGGGTTGATCCTCTCGCCGATGAGTATTGGTTTCCCCGAAAATTCTACCGCATGGGTATAAGAAGCGATCAACGTATGTTCCTTCCAAGTCAGCGGCAGCGGCGTCATCTCTTTGACTGCAGCGATCATGCTGCTGATATGCTGCGGTGTCGTTCCGCAGCAGCCCCCAAGGATCCTGCCGCCCAGTCCTGCAATTCTGATCATCGCTTCCCTGAATTTATCCGGCGTTACATCATACACCGTCTTTCCATTCTCCGTTCTTGGAATACCGGCATTGGGATTGACAATCACGGGAACGGAAGCATATTCCGCCAGCTCCTCCACGATCCCCATCATCTGTTCCGGTCCAAGACTGCAGTTGATTCCCAGCGCGTCTACTCCCAGCCCCTCTGCCACCGCTACGACGGCTTTTGCATCCGCGCCGGTCAAAAGCTTTCCGGAGGCATCATAAGCAGTCGTCAGAAACACCGGAAGTTCACAGGTCTCTTTTGCTGCCAAAATTGCCGCCTTCGCCTCATAGATATCATTCATGGTCTCAATCAGGATCAGATCTACGCCATACGCTGCGCCAATGGCAATCGTCTTACGAAAGAGCTCTACGGCATCTTCAAAATCCAGATCGCCAAGAGGTTTTAACAGCTTACCAAGGGGTCCGATATCCAGTGCAATATAATGCTCCTTCGCAGAAGGGCCGTCTGTCCCCGGACTTTTTTCCGCTTCTGCTGCCGCAACAGCTTCCCTAGCATTATCAATCGCCCGTTCTACCACATTCTTCAGGGAATACTCACCCTCCTCCTGAAACTTCAATGCATTAGCTCCAAAGGTATTGGTCTTTAAGATATTGCTGCCCGCCATGAGATAATCATAATGGATCTTTCTAATCTCGTCGGCATGGGTGATATTCCATGTCTCCGGTAATTCGCCTGCTTTCAGTCCCGCTGCCTGTAGCAGCGTTCCACAGCCTCCGTCAAAAAACACAAAGCCTTCTTTCATTTTTTCCTGTATTGTTCTCATACTAATCCTCCATGCCGCCTTTGGCGGCTCAAATAGAAATGAAAAACGCCTATACCTCGTCTCCCTGCTCCTCCAGACACTTTCTTAAAGCGTCCGCCGCATCCATGATCTGATCCCGTTCACGGCTGTCAAGCGCAGTTTCAAACTCCCGCATGCACCGTTCTATGACCGTCCGCCTCTGTCCGGTGCTTTCTTCATAACAGCGTTCTCCACGAAGCAGAAGCAGCTTATTCTCTTCCTGGTCTCTGGGCGATATCTTCAGATACGAAAGCTCTTCCAGACGATTCTTGATCTCCTCGTCCGTCATGGTGTTATATTTCCCCTTAATGATCTGTTTTTTCACCCTGCCGGTGGAAACCACCTTTACCTCTACCTCCAGAATGGAATTGATATCATAAGTATAAGTCACGTCTACGGATTCCTCGCCACGGGGTTTTTTCGGGATCCGGATATCCATCGTGCCGATCAGCAGATTATTGGCCGTCAGACGGCTTTCTCCCTGAAATACGTTGATACGTATCTTCTCCTGATCATCATGCAGAGTATAGAGCCGCTCCGTCCTGCTTGCCGGAATCACGGTATTACGTTCAATGATCGGGCAGTAATGACCGCTCTCAAAACTGCCGTCAGGCCGTTCCACTGAAACTTCTGTTCCCAGAGTAAACGCGCAGACATCCGTCAGAATGATCTCCTTT
The DNA here is from genome assembly GCA_029062895.1 of Lachnospiraceae bacterium. Lineage (GTDB taxonomy): Bacteria > Bacillota > Clostridia > Lachnospirales > Lachnospiraceae > NK4A136. The sequence continues at coordinate 16,172 of JAIDPF010000086.1, read as the reverse complement.
ACATCCTTATCCCGCGCCTTCATGGCCGCCTGGATCGCAGCGCCCAGCGCCACCGCTTCGTCCGGCTGAACCGACGTATCGGGAAACTGCCTAAACAGCTTAACAATAAATTCCCTGATCAGCGGCATTCTGGTAGCTCCACCCACCAGCACCACCTGATCAATATCCGTGATCTTGACATGGGCATCCGTAATGCTTCGCTGCAATGGTTTTCTGATACGCTCTAAGAGGGGCTCGCAAAGCTTCTCATATGCCTTTGCGGTAATGTTCATCTCCTTTGTTTCCCCGCCTACCTTACACTTCATTTTGGGATTCTTCTTTTCTCCAAGTTCTCTTTTACAGAGTTCCGCCGCCTTATGGATCGCAGTCAGCGTTTTTGCATCCAGCTTATCAATATCTATTTCATTCTTCCTGATAAACTCCTGCTCGATCACCTCCGTAAAATTCTCCCCGCCCAGATAATTATCTCCTGCTACTGCGCGCACTTCCAAAATCGTGCCGTACAGCTCCAGAATCGATACGTCAAACGTACCACCGCCCAGATCAAAGACCATAAATCGGGTATTCTCTTTCTTATCATACAGTCCGTAAGTGATCGCCGCCGCTGTCGGTTCACTGATGATACGCTCCACCTTCAGTCCCGCCAGCTTTCCGGCCAGCTTCGTAGCTTTACGGCGTTCATCATCAAAGTAGGCCGGAACACTGATCACAGCCTCCGTCACCTTCTTTCCAAGATACTCCTCCGCATCCTCTTTCAGACACCTTAAAACAAAGGCCGAAAGCTCCTCCGGTTTGAATCTGCGTCCACCCAGATCGTACTCCTTCTTGCTCCCCATAAAGCGTTTAAAGACATCCGCCATCCGCTCCGGATGAAGCATGCCGTATTCTTTTGCCGTCTCTCCCACCAGAATCTGCCCCTCTTCATCCACCGCCACCACGGATGGAGTCAGGTTCTTCTGAAGCCTGTTCGGTATGATCACGGCTTTTTTATTTTTACAATAAGCGGCCAGACTGTTCGTCGTGCCAAGATCGATCCCTATAATCATGAATGCACCTCATTCTTTATTTAGTAGGCTAGGTAATTGCGAAACTTTAATCAGATGCTTTCCTGTTGTGCATCATTGACAATTCATCGCAGGCACGCTTGCGCTGCGCGTCGCACGCAGCGGTACATAAGATGCCAAAATACGGCATCTAAGTACCGGCGGCTCCCCAGCACCTGCTTATGAATTTGTCAATGCTGCACAAGAAAATTCCAACTATAAAAAGTTTAGCAATTTTTATATTTTATTGGTTAGGAATCTGCGGAACTCCTGATTTTCCATAACCAGATACAACTGGTTATATAACCAGTATGAATTGGTTATAACCAGTTGTGCAATACAGACAATATCATACGCTGGGCGCTTGTGCGCTCGCCGGCGCTTAGATGCTGTATTTTAGCATCCTAGCGCCGCTGCGTAGCGCGCGCAGCGGAAGCGTGCCCGGCGATGATATGTCTGTGTTGCGCAACGAGAGTATGCAAAAATTGAGTTTCTCAACTACCTATATTAACAGATGTTTGAGCTGCGTGCCTGTGTTGATTCGATCAGGCTATCTTGTCAATCTGTTGATCATAATCAGCAGCTGCTGTGCCAATGTATTATTGCCGCGGTAGCAGCACCGATTGGATTCCTCGCAGAGGATACGCGCCTTTTCTATATCTCCCTCCTGATAAGCCAGCCGAGCCATCGCTTCTTTCATTTCCGTACAATCCGCTTCGCTGCACCAGTAACACATACATCCCCTCTGCATTTTCTCCACATATGTATATGCCAGTTTTGTCTTCCCGGAATAAAAAGCATACAGGAAATATCGATACAGTTTCTGTCTTGCCCCAGTCGTCATCCTGCCGATCAGATCCTCTTTGGAATATTCCAGATCGGTACACTCCCGAAACGATTTATCCTGATACCTGCGGTAAATCCCTGCAAACTTTCTGGCATTCTTCATATCGCCCGCATAGTAATAAGCGATCATCATATTCTCCACCAGATCCTCTGCATTATCATAATCCCGCATTTTTTTCGTCATCTCATAAACCTTCTCATAATGCATGAGCGCAGTTTCATATTCCGCCATGTGAAAATAAATATCAGCCAGCTTGAACCTAAGATTGATCCTGTCTTCCAACGGTTCCTCTTCCTTCTCCGCTTCCTCCTGTATCCATGCAGCTGTCCGATCCAGATATTTTTCTACATACCGGCAAGCCTCCCCGGCGGCAGGATACAGGCTCCAGATCTCGTAGATATCCTGAATACGGCTGGCCTCGTCGGAAAGCTTCTCACAATGCCTTTTCGTCACATCGATGCTTCCATACACCTTCCTGATCCAGTTCAGTGTCTCCTTGATATGACCCTGCTGCGCTTCCACATATGCAAGACTTTCCAGACATTTCTTATGTTCCTCCTCTTTGGTAAGTTCCTTGGCAAGCTTCTTCAGGCAGCGGGTAGCTTCTTCATAATCCCCCTTCCGCAGATAACAGTTCAGGATCTTTCCGATACAATATTCATTATCTTCATTAAATCTTTGTTTCGTATGGATGCTTTTCAGATAACATTCGATCGCCTCATCAAGCCGACCCATTGTGCGAAGGATATCCGCTTTTGTAAACCACAGTCCGCTTTTTCCTTCCCCCTCAAAGCTCCTGTCGATATCCCCCAAAGCTGTCTCATACTCCCGCATATAATAATGGATCTTTGCTTTTCTCCAATAATTCCAAGGCACGATGCCGTTCTCATCATCCTCCTGTATGAAGTATTCCAACGCTTTCTTACCATATTCCGGCTGATATGCACTCACAAATTTACGCAGATAGACCCAGCCGATCCGCCAGAATTCCTTTTTCTTCTTAGGCGCGATCTCAACCGCCTTCTGATAGTAAGCAATGGCTTCGTTATAATCTCCGGCATTTTCTTTGATCCTGCCCAGATAAATATACACCCATTCAAATGCCATATCCTTGTCTTCACATGCCTTCAGATAACGATATGCCTTTTTATCATCCTTCTTATGGATATGGTATAACCGTCCAATATAATACAGCTTGGAAATATCATCCGCAAGACGCTCTGATTCCAGAAGATACCGCAGCGCAGCATCTCTGGTGGATTTCCCGCTGAGATACTCATCCTCGTTCAGACGGTACCGGTTCATAAGCGCTTCAGCGATCAATTCCTTCGGCGCTTTTTCCTTCTTCATACGTCGGATTGCCTGATCCGCATAATCATCTGCAGCCTGCCATTCCTCCGGCGTTTTTACCAGTCCGGTCTTCGCTTCCATGCGCAGCGCCATCAATTGATAGCTTTCTACTCCGGCTTCATCCGCCTGCCTGAAGATATTTTCAGCATCCTTGTACTGATGGTAAGCGATAAATACCTTGGCGGCGCGTTCATAGATCTCCGGATTGCCGTTATATAGCCGCTTTGCCTGATAAAAGGTATCAATGACTTCCTGCGCCATGCGCAGCCCTTCATACGCTTCCTGCAGATAAAAATATGCCCAGTAAAAGTTTGGATCCAGTTCCCTTATCTTCTCACAGACAGCCGTCATGCTTTGATAGTTCTTTGCCTCCCTATACAGCATCACCTTACTCATATAATGGTTAAGATTCTTCGGTTCCAGTTCTATGGCATGATCCAGAGACTTTTCCGCCAGATCAAAATACTCTTTCCCTTCTTCCTCCCTATGTAAAAAATAGAGATTACTCCAGGCACTGCCCTCCATACGACAGATATCTACCCTCTGCTTTTCAGCGTCCTCCGGTTTCTCTTCTTCCAGACATCCCCTCCAGATCTCCGTTTCCCGGATCATCTCATGATATTCCTGATTCAGATAATGCATGGAAGCGGAAAGTTTATGCCACCATGCAGCATGCTGACAATACTCCGGATGTGCCGCAAAAAACGCCTGCCCATCCTTACTCCTTTCTGCCTGAATATAACTCCATCCCAGATCTTTTGCATCCTCCTCCGACAGATGATCGGCATCCTTTTCATATTCCTCGATGGCTTTGGGCAGCACCTCTGCCAGAAGCTTTGTCAGTTCCTCCGCATTTCCGATTCCTCTTGCCTTTGCCGCCAGCCTGCGCGCCTCCTTCCAATCCTTCTGATCCCGGCGGATCTGCGCCATCCCAAACAGAGCTTCAAAACGGTAATACTCACCTGTCAAATGATCTTCTTTCAAGTATTTGTCAAAGATCTGCTCGGCCTCCCCGGACTGACCCAATCTGTACAATCCTGTTGCCCCTTGAATCTGTATTGCCTCACTATCCGGATAACGCCGGGTCAGCTCCCTGTACTGTTTCAGCGCCTCCTCATTTTTCCCTTCCATCTGCCAGAGCTTTGCCCGTTCAAGCTCCAGCCATGGATGCCCTATCTTGTATAATTCAAGACACTCCAGTTTCTCCCGCCTCTTTGTTAAATCATCCAGCGCATGCTCCACCACCTGATTGACATACTCATTATAATCCCATATAAATCCATCATAATCTGCGTCTTCCGCGCCTTCTAACGCTTCAAACCAGAAATCCGATACCCCTTCCTTATCCTCAAGCTTCTTCACCATATGTTCCACAAAACCCATGGGAAGATGTTCCTCAAACTCCCGCCTGTTTTCCCGGATCAGAAAAGTATGATCCAGCATCTGCCAGATTGCAACAGGAAGACGGAATTTCTTTGAAAGATTCTCAAACAGACACCACTTAACGGCTTCTCCATCGTCAAGGGAATCAATCACAGGATCTGCCAGAAGCGCCTCCCATTCCTTCGGATCGATCCTTCTTGAAATAGACGCATAGATCTGATCAAACTTAATCATAAAACAACCGACCGGACTATCTTCTTTCAGATCTGAACGTGTTATACTGTTTTTTTCATCCACTTCATCCGGCGTATCAGCATAGACTGCCGCCTCCTCATAAGCCGCTCTAAGACGTTTGAATCCTTCCGGATCATCCTCCGGGTTCACTGACGTCAGAAGCTCATGGTAAGCTTTTCTGATCGCTGCCAGATCCTTTGTCTGTTCCAGATGCAGGATAGCGAAACACTCTTTGATGCGGATGTCCTGTTCTTCTACCGAATGAGTATGCATAAATGATTTCCTCCAATCTATTCCTAAGGAAGCACTGATTAGATCAGCGCTTCTCTAATCCAATCACCGCCGTCACCGACTTCTCCGGCGCCATGATCAGCGTATCCATTAAAGAGAGTCCAATATATCTCGATGGCTGTAATATGGCAAAAATCCCTTTCTGGTTCTCCAGCGCATAATCTCCGTATCCCGGACTGTATCGTGGATGCGCTTTATATCCTCCGGCTTCAGCATCCTTCCTAAGATCACCATTTAACTTATTGCACAGACTTTCCACTGCCGCCGCCCCAACCGCCTGTAAAATGGCAGCTTTGGCCATAGATGTAAGCCTTATTCTACGAAGCAGACGGTCATATTCTGCTCCTATTGTGGCCGCAAACAAAAAAATCTCCTTACAGTCATAAAGGTTCCTTGTCAGGTCATGACTGACCACTTCACCATAAGGAAGCAGTATCCTCCCATCGCCTTTCACTTCAATCGGGAATCGTCCGTAACAAGCTTTGGGAAACATTGCAGCCTCTGTGGATGCAATTGCCTCACGAATATATCCCGTAATGACCTCTGAAGATCCGTCCGCCGGATCATAAGTATAATCGTTTTTCGTGTCTGTACCCAGTCCCGCTATCCATTCGGAGTTGTAACCCAGATAACGGTACACTTCTTTTTCATCAATCATGAGTTCCTCTTTTGGAGGAACATAAGTAATAATAGGAGCATCCATGATATTACTAACCACGCCTTTCTTACAGCCCGCGAATTTTGGACGCGGACAATGCGAAACTTTTCATCATTTTAGTCTCCATAAGGAAATTTTTCAACCTTTACAGGACGGTATAATCTCCGAAAGATTATTCTGCAGTTTCGCAGCAACATCCGGTTTGTTCATCGTATAAATATGGATCGCATTGATCCCGTTTGCCAGAAGATCTATGATCTGGTCTGTTGCATAGGCGATTCCGGCCTGCTTCATGGCTGCGGGATTGTCTGAAAATTTATCCAGCAAAGAAACAAATCTCCTTGGAATAAATGCCTGTGACAGCTTTAAAATCCTTTCCATCTGTTTTGCATTAGTTACCGGCATGATTCCGGCAACGATGGGGACATTGATCCCCGCCTCACGCAGCCTATACATATAATTATAAAAAATGCTGTTGTCAAAAAACATTTGCGTCGTCAGGAAAGAACAGCCCGCGTCTACCTTCTTCTTCATATTGGAAATGTCCTCTGCTATAGTAGCTGCCTCCGGATGCTTCTCCGGATAGCAGGCACCGCCGATACAGAAGTCACCGTATTTTTTGATTTCATGCACCAGTGCATCCGCATGACGAAACTCCCAGTCCGAAGTATCCTCCACACCCTGGGGCAGATCCCCTCTAAGAGCAAGAATATTCTCAATATGATGCTCCTTCAGATCCATCACCCGCTCTTTGATATTCTCTGCCGTTGCATTGACACAGGTCAGATGCGCCAATGGAGGCACCTGATACTGAAGCACATTGGATGCAATCGCCGTCGTATACTGACTGGTCCCTCCGCCTGCTCCATATGTAACACTCATAAAATCCGGCTTTAATGCCGCAATTTCGTTCGTCGCCTTCTCCACGCTTTCATATAGATCGCTTGTTTTTGGAGGAAACACCTCAAAGGACAAGGTTGGTTGTTTTTTTTCAAGTATTTCGGATATCTTCATCTCCTGATATTGCTCCTTTCATATTATATCTAAATTAAATTACTTCTGATATCAACATTTTTCCCGTTCTTCCCTTCGGATATATCCCTCATATGCCGAAAATGCAGAGGGAATCGGATATTCTCTCTCCGTTTCCTCCGGCGACGCCAGATGCCACCGTTCATCCTTTTTCGTAATGTCTTTCGTTTCTGAAAGTTCGTCCGCACGGACGAGATAAGCCTCCATCAACCATTCCTTATGGGTAAAAATATGCTTCGCCGGCGGCAGGGGTTCTATGTAAATCGGCGAAAAGCCAAGCTCTCTGACATAATCCAGCGCTTCGTTCTTCTTACAATGCCCTTTCATGGAAGGAAGTTCATAAAGTCCTGCCAAAAGTCCCTTGCCCGGTCGTTTATGAAGCAGGACTCCGCCCTTTAACCGGATCACAAGCACTGTCTTTTTTTCCACTGTCCTCTGCTTTTTCGGCGGTTTATATGGGATCCTGTCAGTCAGATTTTCCTGACGGGCAGCACACAACTCCGTCCATGGGCACTGATCACATTTTGGCTGCCCGTTAGGAACGCATATCATAGCTCCCAGATCCATCAAAGCCTGATTAAATGTACCGCTCTGCCCTTTTGGAAGGATCTTCAGCAAGTCTCCTGCTATTCTCTTCCTGACATTTTCATCACTAATATCCGAAGCATCACCCGTTACTCTGGTTATCACGCGCAGGACATTGCCGTCTACCGCGGGGACATCCGCGCCAAAAGCGATGGAGGCAATGGCTCCCGCCGTATATGCCCCGATCCCCGGCAGCTTTAACAATTCCTCATAAGCGTCCGGCATGTTGCCCTGATAGTTTTCCATGATCATCATAGCCGCTTTTTTCAGGTTTCTTGCCCTGTTGTAATATCCCAGTCCCTCCCACAGCTTCAGAAGGCGTTCTTCCTGTACTGCCGCCAAAGAGGCAACATCCGGAAGTTCCTCAAGAAAACGCCTGTAATACTCTTTCACAGCCTCCACGCGGGTCTGCTGCAGCATAATCTCAGAGATCCAGACATGATACGGTACAGGATCCTCCCTCCACGGAAGGGATCTTTTATGGTCCTGATACCAGTTTAATAACGGCTGTACAATATGCAACAAGATATCTTTTTCATTATCAGCACCCTTATTTTTGCTTAACATAATGCAGCCTGCCCCTTTCCTAGCCCTTTCATGCATATATGCACCATGCACATAAGCAATGCTCCGAGAGGGGGCAGCATTGCCATTGAACCAGAAATTTATATGCGCTTTTGCTCGTATTTTTGTTTTGTGATGATATCATTTTTAATATGTTTATACCGCTCCTCTATGGACCATGTTTCCTGCGGCTCCATTCCCTGCGACATCTCGATCACGGTCAGCATATCCGGCGTAAGACGGTTTTTGATCCGAAACAACGCATCCAGCTTTTCCTCCGGCTCCCTTGCATCCAGAAACAACAGCAGATCCGGGTTAATCCCTCCTGCTGTCTCCGCCATATCCGCTTCCGGTGCGGTCTGCACTGACGTTTTCATCACATCCACTTCCGGCGCTGTCTGCACTGACTTCCCGGTGGGGATCTCCTCCGTAGATGCAGTGAAAATTTCCTCTGTCATTGTTGCCGGATTATTCTCGAATGCGGTGGAATCCTGACCCTGCAATAAGGTTTCAGGCGGCGCGGACAAAGCCACACTCTCTCTGGGCATCTCTGCAGACGACGCGGTCACGGTCTCTATATCCGTCACCCTTTCAAATCGATATACCTGTGCTGCACCCGGATATTTCACAGGATCCAGTCTTTCCAGAAAATTAGACAGAGGTCTTGCATATACCTTAAATGGCGCATATAAGCCCTGATAGATCACAAGCATATTCCCTGTTGCTTCCTCTTCCGCCAACGTCATAACCTGATACAGATTTCCCTTAAAGTGACGATATATCTCAAATGCCTTTGGTTCCATCAGCCGCTCTGCCTCCTGTTCGCATTGTATATCCAAAGTGGTATGTTTATTGCCTTCCACACCCAATATATTATATCAAATGAGACTCCAATAGACAAGTCATACCATCCATCGTCTATCCCGTCATGGTACGATCTCATATGTCACGCTACAATTCTCTATCGGGAAAGGAATATCAGCTATCTGAAGTTTCAGGTCCTCCCATGCCCCGGCTCCTGCATCCGTGATCCGTGCGTGATGGATCTTTACATAATAGCAGCGGCTGCCATCCGCATAGATAATACTGTTTAATGTAAGACCGGAATCCGTATATCCATATTCCCGCAGCCTCATATCCAGAACCTCCAGAAAACACCGTTCCAAATCGTAATAAGATGTCTCCTCCGCAGCCTCTATGCTGCTGCCGGACACCTTCATGGGAATCAATGCCAACAACAGGCATATGAATAGTACGGTAAATAAAACCCTTCCCACCTTTTTCTCCAGTCCCCTTGCTGCTTCATACTGCTCCCATTCTTTGAATCTCATTTTTCATCCTCCCCCATTTTCATTTTTTCATACGGCGTCTTGCGCCTCTTCCTGATCTTTTAGGTCCTTGTATTTTCGCCTAAAAAAGTAAAAGCGATACTACTTTTTCATAGTATCGCTTCTAGTGTCCATTAAAACGGTCAGGATAATATTTTCAATTTTCTGTAATGCCTACTGTAAGATCAAATTCTTTATTGATTTTTTTCAAATACCTTTCTTTGAATCCGGATGCAAGCAGCATAGGGGCATAAGCGTCCCTGCCGCTGATATGAAACATATACGGATACGCTTTAAAATGCTGTTGATAATCCCTGACAAAGGCAAGGATTCCTTCCTGGATCTCCCTGATTCCCTCCGGATTGCTTTCCGGCTTCTGGAATTTCAGCTCCACCTCTCCTGATTTGCTAAAATAAAACCCTTTAAAGGAAGGCTGTTCCGATGAGGTCAGCAGTTCAAAATATACATTATACATCTGTGCCGGATTATGTTTTTTCCATAAATCTCTGTTTTCCGCCGCAGAATAAAGATAAGAGACCAAGGAACCGTCCTGCAGCATTGTTTCGCTCATATATGGCTCTGCATTATGAATGGTATTGGTACCGGCTACGATTCCCGTCACCCGGCATGGAATTTCCCATTCTTTTTCAAAAAGCACCTTCAGGGCTGCCGCTCCGCTTCCTGCCCATCCGATATCAACCGCTGCGACGTTTTGGGCTCGCCCAATGGCCTCCCGATACCATACTCCCGCAGCTTCCCGTTGCTTTTGATACAGCTCCAGCACCGTTTCCCAGTTGCTGCAGATAAACTCCGCAAAATCTCCCGCATTGGCATAAGTCAATTTATCCTTCGGCTTCATCGTCTTCCAGTTCTTCCGACGGTTTACGATCTTCATTTCCCTGATTTCCTGCCGTTGTTTCTCAAGCCTTTCTTTTATCCGCGCGTCCGCCTCGTCAATCTCCACTACAAACTCCTGATAATAACCCTCACGCAGGTATTCCGGAACAAAATCTCCAAGACGGCACAGCAGATCCTCCAGCTCCATATCTCTTAAAATATCTTCCAAAGTAACATTCTGTCCCACCTTATGATCGATCATTTTCCTCAAATAGTCATACTTCATATATTTTGCGGAAAGCTTTGCAGCTGCCAGTCTGGACCAATATACATACGCCGTCTCCTCCTCAGGATAGAGAAGATCATATGCTTTCTTCAAAATCTCTCCGTCCCTGGAAAGGAACAGAATCTTCTCTATGCCATGCGCCCTGCAATACCTGTGGATAAAACCGCAGTATCCCGTCACAAAAAGTCCGCCATAGACATAGCCATACTCCATGTTTTGGCTATCCCTGCATAATCCGCTGTAAAGATGGTTATTTACAAGCCCCCTGTATGCCCCGCCGATCACGGGCGACATATCGTAACAACGGTATAATAGCGTATTCTGATTAATATTCGGATACAGAAATGGTGTAAATCCATGCTTTTTAGCCATTTCAAGATCGCTGCGCCTGTTATCTCCCACATGGGCAAAGGTCAGCCCGATTCGCTTTTTGCGATTCCCCTGATGTAAGCGCCCAGTCTCCTGCATTTCCTGTGATTTCCGCAGATAGTAATTCCTCACATAATCAAAAAGCACGCCGTTTCCTTTGGTTCTCTGCTCCTCACAGGATACAAAGATCTTCTCGTATCCGTCATATCCGCAGCGACACAGCAGTTGGTCCAGCGTCTTTTCCGTAAGATACATATCCGAGGTGATTACGATGCGCTGACCGCATTCCCGCAGTTTCCGATATACCTGCAACATATAGGGATTGGCATAGCAAAGGGACAGTTCTGTCTCTATCTCAGTCTGCATCCCGACTGTTCTGTCCAGCCCCGTGATTTCTTCAAGCTGCTCCCATATCTCCGAAAGATTGACTTCAAAACTGCCACAGCGGTCATACTTTTTGCCTCTCGCAAGATATTCAGCCTCCATCCTTATGCGTTTAAAATCCATATATCCCAGCTTCTGCCCCACGATATAAAACAGATCTGTTGGTTCGGAAAACGGTCTGAAAACCAGTGTATCAAAAACATCAAAAGAAACGATATCATATGCCATCAGCTTCTCTGCCAGATGTTCCGGCAAAGGATGCTTAACCAGCATATTTTCCGGCGTTTTAATCGGAAGTCTTTTTTCCTCATAGAAAGGCACTGCAAGGGGTGCTCCCAGCCACCGGCAAAACAATAGATAATATGCCACGTTCAGCCACAGCAGATAAATATAAGAGAGAAATCTCCCGATTCCCGTTCTTCCGTCATGTACTCTGTGATAACGCTGCGCTATTCCCTCCTGCCTGTTCACCAGCAGGGCGTATAAACTTTCCCTCACAGATGTTTCCTCCTAATGTATCTGAAAGTACCGGATGCCGCATAATACTATAACCATTTCCCACTGCACCAGTCTTCCCTTATCCTTTTCTCATTAAATTCGGGAGCATATACTGCCGCTTTTTCGCACAATGGTTGTATTACATCTTCCGGCTCTTCAAGCATCTCCGCAATCTCTACCACTGTCTTTCCTTTAGCTAGTTTTTTACAGACGAGCAGGAATAATTTTAGTTCGGCTCCCTGTTCGATACCCTGCTCGATACCCAGTCTTATTCCCTCTTCCCTCTCGTTTCTTAGATGCTTTTCTTCATCATATTCAAATATGCTCACTGCTATCGCCTCCGCACGGTTTTTGGTTAGGAAGTCCGCCAGAATATCATTCCTGATACAGTAATCTACTGCCTTTTCTACTGCTTCCTCAAAGGTCATCATTCCGGCAAACCGTCTTACCTGTTCAACATACTTCGCATATTCTTCCAGTAAACGGCACGCTTTCATCAGTTCCTGATTATATCCCCAGTTGATGTTATAGATTGTCACCAGCAGCTCCAGCTCCGGCTGTTCCTGTTTCTTTAAAAAGGCGTCCGACAACCGTAACACCTGTTTCACTGGCTGAAGATCGGTTCCATTATAGAACACTACAAATCTTGGGGATGGCATTCTGACTAATTTCAGTCCATATAAGTCGTCTTCACTTGTCAGTCCCTGCAGTATCGTTGTGACATAGGTCAGATTTCTCAGCGGCATGTTGGGATTCACCGTTGACTGGTGTTCGTAAAGCATCAGTTCAAATCCGAATACAAAGGAAACATCATTTTTATAATTCATGTATACCGCATTTTCCAGCGTCGTGATCTCAAGTTTTTCCGCTTCCGTATAAGCCGTTCCGTTTAATGCGTTATAAAGGCTAAGAAGATTTTCTCTGTCATTAAAAATCATACGGAATATAGTGTCCTTATAATGCAGGCGCGCCTTCGGCTTCCCTGCCATCCTCTGCTTTATTACTGCTTTCTGCTTTTCTACTGCATTTTGCTTTTCTACTGCATTTTGCTTTTCTGCCCCTCCCCGCTTTGTCGCTTCTTTCTGCTTAACGCCTTTTGCTGCTACTTTACGTTTCTTGTTCATAGCTTGTCCTCCTAGTATTACAGGAGAACTATTTCAGAGCCTCCTGCTTATTAAAATAAGAATGTGATTAAAAGCATGGATTTTCCGAAAATTAATTTAGATAAATAGATAATAAATTTGCTTTATAGAAAAATATGCTTCGAATGTATGGTAGCATGGAATGTAGGGAATTGCAATTAAAAGTTTTCAGTTAGCAGTATAGTCAATACCAATAAAAGAGTTGTTTTGCTAAACTCATATTTTTCCAGAACGACACATATCATAAACCAATACTATATTTAAAGAGTATAATATAATGAAAATAAAGAATAAAAGCACCTTAATTATCGCTATCCTTATTCCTATTGCTGTTGGATCATTATCAGCTCTTTTCAGCGGAAGGACGTCGTTATATTCCCAAATAAACAAACCTTCCCTTAGTCCTCCTGGCTACATCTTTCCTATCGTATGGTTCATTCTTTATTTTTTAATGGGAGTTTCCTCTTACATAATTTATGAGTCCAATAGTTTAAAGAAAGAGAATGCATTAAAAACTTATGCTCTTCAATTATTTTTCAACTTTTGGTGGAGTATCATCTTTTTTAGATTTTCTCTATTCTTATTTGCTTTTCTTTGGTTGCTGATCATGATTGCTTTAATAGCCCTGATGATTTATAAGTTTTATCAAATCAATCGGTTATCTTCCTATCTGCAAATTCCATATCTGCTTTGGTGTTTGTTTGCCGCATATCTGAATTTTATGATCTACAAGCTGAACTAAAAGTATTGTGGTGAATCGAGTATATAAAATACATCGATTCACCACAAATGAAAATTCCCCCAAAACACATAATAGCGTCTCAGCTACATATACTACTATTCACAAGGTATTAGATTGAAAAATCAAAGATTTTCCGTCACGAATTTTTGTTGTCGAGAATTCTCTGGTATTGAAAAGGCATGGGACTTTTATGAAACATTTAAAACAATATACAATTATCGGAATCATTTTTGTATTGATCGCAGGAACACTTGCACATTTTTTATATGATTGGACCGGGAAGAATCATATCGTTGGACTTTTTACGCCCATTAATGAATCCATCTGGGAACATATGAAGCTGTTATTCTTCCCAATGTTGATTTATTCGCTTATCATGATTTTAAAATTCCGAAGAGAATACTCCTGTATTACTTCTGGTTTATGTTTTGGCATTTTAACGGGCGCGCTTTTAATCCCTCTTTTTTACTATGCTTATACCTATATCCTCGGTAACAATGTTTTTATTATAGATATCAGCATCTACATTTTGAGTATTGTGATCGCCTTTTGGCTCTCTTATAAACTCACGCTGTCCCACCGTCTGGAATCTTACACATCTATACTGGGCATGTTAGTGAGTGTTCTTTTTGTATGCTTTTTGGTTTTCACTTACCGCCCTCCGGAGACTACTATTTTTCAAGATCCAACCATTTGAATATATTTCTTTTCTATATATTTTGTAAGCCATACACCATTCTTAGACAGGTAAAATTTCTTTCCGTCATGATACATCTCTTCAGTACTGATCTTCAGTACAACCGGATTCCCATGTCTTTTTCCAACCTTCACCGCCGTTTCTTCATCTTTTGATAAATGCACATATAACCGGTTCATTGGTTTTAACCCCTCTGCCATAATAGACTCCAGGAAACGGTCCGCAGTCCCATGATACAAAAATTGCGGCGGCTGCTTTTCTTCTAATTCAACATCAACCGGAATAGAATGACCCTGATTTGCGCGGATCAGTGTCTTATCTTCATTAAAAGAATATCTTTGCTTATTATCTGTCCTGACGATCTCTTCTAAAATTTCCATATCAATTTTTCTTCCTGTATCATTAATACCTGCCAATAGTTCATCCACATTCGCCCATCCATGCTCATCCAATGTAATGTGTGCCTCACCCGGCTTGTGTCTCAAAACCAGGCTAATGAATACACTCAGCTTATTTAAATCTTCCATTATAGATACTCCCCTTAAATATATTGTGATTGATTTTTTATCATATCTATTTCCTTCTAAAGAGATAGTAATATAAATGTCGTTGCATATCAATTATTTTTTTGATTCCTAATTCTCTGGGTTTATAAATATTGGAACAGCTTGTCAGCTTCGCTGCTCATAAAGATAAATGATTCCCAATCTTCACATTTCAACATTTTCCAACATATATTATATAAAGATCCTCCGCAGGATGAATCATGAAAAGCAACTGCCAAAGCCTCTATATACTATCAACTATAGCCTGTCAACTCACAGAATGCCTTAATGAAGAAGAATTGGAAATACTTTCGGCTGATCTAAAAACTCTTGGAGAAATGCTTGAGTCTTTGTTAGCACGTAAATCTAGATGTGGGGATGACTAACGTCGGTTGACTTTATGAAATGTCTTCTTACCAACTTATCCAATCCGGATGATTTGGCGCTTACATTTATTCAAAGAAAGGCATGGTAATAGGGAGCTCGCTCGTGACTCCCTTTACTTTTCTATATACTGCAGTATATCATCATAGTCGTTCTGCAATGTCAGCAGTATTGATTTAAATCCAGTCTTCCCTTATCCTTTTCTCATCAAACTCGGGAGCATATACTGCCGCTTTTTCGCACAATGGCTGTATTACATCTTCCGGCTCCTCAAGCATCTCCGCGATCTCTGCCGCCGTCTTTCCTTTGGCAAGCTTCTTGCAAACAAGAAGAAAGCGGTTTAACTCAATTCCCAGTCTTATTCCCTCTTCCCGTTCGTTTCTCAGGTGCTTCTCTTCATCATATTCAAATATACTCACTGCTAGTCCTCCATGTCAGAGCAGTTTTACTGCGATGACACGCGATGAGAAATCCGCGCATGCGGTTTCTCATCTGCGATCAAAGCAATTTGAGGCTCTGACTCAAATTGCCGATTGAAAAATAAGATATCAATCTTATTTTTCAATCTATCGCCTCCGCACGGTTTTTGGTCAAAAAGTCTGCCAGAATATCATTCCTGATACAGTAATCTACTGCCTCTTCTACTGCTTCCTCAAAGGTCATCGTTCCGGCAAACCGTCGTACCTGTTCAACATACTGCGCATATTCCTCTAATAAACGGCACGCTTTCATCAGTTCCTGATTATATCCCCAGTTGATGTTATAGACTGTCACCATCAGCTCCAGCTCCGGCTGTTCCTGTTTCTTTAAAAAGGCATTCGACAGCCGTAATACCTGTTTTACCGGCTGGGGGCGGTTCCGTTATAGAACACAACAAACCTTGGGGACGGCACTCTGACTAATTTCAGCCCGTATAAATCGTCTTCACTTGTCAGTCCCTGCAGTATCGTTGTGACATAGGTCAGATTTCTCA
>JAIDPF010000085.1 GCA_029062895.1 Lachnospiraceae bacterium | reverse complement strand
TTCATTGGAACGCAAGAATGACCGAGATGAAGCGAAGCGGAATCGAGGTTCTTCTTGCGTTCGCAGATAACGTCCGGAAGGTATAAAATGCTTGTATTCAGGCATACATTTAACTTTACGCTACAGGATTAAAATGATAAAATAATTTATACCAGACTTAACGGCTGCAAACGAAAGCACATCACGGTAAGAGTGGTATAAAGGTTGCAATAGCAAAAGAGTTTGCATTAAAGAGTATTGGAATATTATCGGTTTATATGAAGGAAAAACTATGACGATAGAAAATGCTATTAAGTATGTTCAACAACTTTTTGCTGATGATTGCAGTGGACATGACTATCATCATACCATGAGAGTCTACCGGTTGGCTATAAAGATTGCAGAACAAGAAAATGCAGATATGTTGATCGTGCAGTTAGCAGCATTATTACATGATGTAGATGATGTTAAGCTTTCGCCGGAGACATATGAGACTAAGAAAAATGCAGTTGATTTTATGAAAAGCAATGGAGTGGATGATATCATCATAGATTCTGTGTGTAAGATTATAGATGAAGTTTCATTTGCAGGGACGGATTCGGTTGTACCAAGTACAATAGAAGGAAAATGTGTACAAGATGCGGACAGGATGGACGCAATAGGAGCAATTGGAATTGCAAGAGCATTTGCATATGGCGGTTGTAAAGGAAGAAAAATATATGACCCGGATATAAAACCGATGTTGAATATGAATAAAGAGGAGTATCTTCAGAATCATAATTCTACAAGTATTAATCACTTTTATGAAAAACTTTTGCTGCTTAAAGATATGATGAATACTGAGACTGCAAAGAAAATGGCTGAACATAGACAAGCCGTTATGGGGGCGTATCTTGAAGAATTTGTGGCAGAGTGGGAAGGAGAAAGGTGATCTGTATGGTAACCCCAAAGGAAGGAAAAAGAATTTCAAAGATAGATATGTATCTCAATTGTGCAGAAAGTTTTGCCTATCGAAGTACCTGTATCAAACGAAGATATGGGGCGGTTATTGTAAAAGATGATGCGGTGATTTCTACAGGATATAATGGCTCTCCGAGAGGTTTTGAAAACTGTTGCGATATAGGAACATGTCCCAGAATGGAGAGGCAGATGCATCAGGGAGAAGGGTATGGAATCTGCCGGGCGATCCATGCGGAAGCCAATGCGCTTTTAAATTGTTCGAGAGAACAAACGATTGGTGCGGATTTATATTTGACAGGAATTAATCCAAAGGACAATTCCATTCATAAGGCGAAGCCATGCCCGATCTGTGCGAGGACGATCATACAGGCAGGGATCAATCATGTGATTATGCGTCAGGGAGACGGGGCTGATAATTATATCAGTATACCTGCCATCAATTTACAATGGGTATTGGACGAAGACTAAAGTTAACGTCTGTAACATTGTTTAAACTTCGGTTTAAACTTCCCAGTAAAAAAACTTGAATAATCTTAGGGAAAATCATATAATATAATTACTTATATTGTGGAAAGATAAAATCATGAAACTATATATTGTAGTTTCGGCAGATATATAAAGAAGCTTCAGTAAAGTTCGTGATAGAGTAAAGGGGGATCCCGTTCTTGAAACGGAATAATAGTATTCAGAAAAAAATGCTTTTTATCAGCTTGCTTCCGATTCTGATATTAAGTATTTTGATTGTTGCTTTTGGAATAATATTGATGTATCGTTCCTATACGCAAAGTATTCAGGAGGAGTTGGAATCTACGACCAATGTTTTAATGGACTGTCTGGATCTCACGGTTCCGGGAGATTATCACTACGAGGAAGGTGTTTTGTATAAAGGCGAGATGAATATTACGGCATCCGCGATGATGAACCGCGTCAGGGAACGTTCCGGGATCGATACGACGATTTTCTGGCATGATACCCGTGCACTGACGACTGTGGTAGATGAAAGCGGTGTATCAGCCACAGGCACAAAGGCAAGCGCGGAGGTGGTAAATGCAGTCCTTATTGGGGGAGATAATTATTACTCCAGTGATGTTGATGTCAATGGAATGATGTATATTGGTTATTATATGCCGCTGGTGAACAGTGACCAGACGGTGATCGGCATGGTATTTGCCGGAAAGAACCGGCAGCAGGTTTATGACAAAGTGTTTGGCATTATGGCTTGGTTTGTGGTATTTTCGGTGCTTGCCGTGTTATTTGCCGCGTTGTTGATCCGACTGTTCTCCAAACAGATGACCGTTGATATCAATGGCATCAATGAATTTCTGGCTACCATTGCCAAAGGAGATCTGACGGCTTCTTTGAATGAAGAGATCGTGCAGAGAGGGGACGAGCTTGGAACGATCGGACAGTATGCGTCTAAAATGCGGATCGACTTGAAAAATCTGATTGAAAACGATCCGTTGACGACGCTTTTTAATAGAAGAAGCTGTAACAATAAGCTCAAAGCCATGGAAAATGAAAAGGCGGATTATTCGGTAGTAATGTGCGACATCGATTGGTTTAAAAAGATCAATGATAATTATGGACATGATGCCGGAGATTATGTGCTGGTCAAGATCTCGCAGCTGATTTTGGATAATATTAAGGACTGTGGATTTGCCAGCCGATGGGGTGGAGAGGAGTTTCTGTTGATCTATCAGCTGGATCATGATGGAACAAAAGCGCGTGTGGAGCAGCTGCAGAAGGCGGTCAGGGATTATGATTTTACATACGGGGATGCGGGAATCAAGATTACGATGACCTTCGGTGTGGAGGCAGATCATAAAGACGAACAATATGAAGAAAGGATCAAAAGGGCGGATAATAAACTGTATATTGGAAAGAATAATGGCAGAGATCAGATTGTCTATTAGCTAAATGTGAAAAAAATATGAATTGTTAGCACTCGACCTTGACGAGTGCTAACAAAAGAGTTATAGTACATTTAGAAACAAAAAAGACAATATAGATAGGAGGAATGACATATGTTGATGCCATATTCAAATACTTTAAACAGTTTATTTAGTGAGAACCTGCTGGATGATTTTTTTGATCTGCCGGGTTTTAGGAGTTTTCAGACGATGCCGAAGGTTCCGCAGAACATTATGCGTACAGATGTGAAAGAGCGGGAGAACGGTTACGAGATCGCGATGAACCTGCCCGGCATAAAGAAAGAAAATGTACAGGCAGAGCTGAAGGATGGTTATCTTACCGTCAGTGCTTCCACCGGTACATCGAATGATGCGGAGGATGAGGATGGAAAATATATCCGCAGGGAACGTTATACCGGTTCCTGCAGCAGAAGCTTCTATGTAGGCGAGCAGATTACGCAGGAGGATATCAAAGCAAGATTTGAGGACGGCGTCCTAAAAATTGATGTTCCAAAGGTAGAAGCAAAGCCGGCGGTTGAGAACAGGCGTTATATTGCGATTGAAGGATAAGCGTAATATGTATTTTAAAATAGCGGAAAGCATCGGATCATTATCCGGTGCTTTCCGCCTTATTATACCACAAGTTCACAGTGCTAAGCTCGATTCCGCTTTGCTTTATCTCGCTCACGGGCTTCGCCCTATGCTCACTCATGAAATCATATGCCGCCTGTAAGCAAGCTTCCAGCGGCATATGATTTCACTCATTCGCGCACTGCTCATTGCTTACGTGGATATTATACTATGGACAGAAATATTGCGGCTGCATTGCAAGAAATCCTATTTTCTGATATGCTATATTTATTAAATGTTATGATCTGTGTTTGTAATGGGAATGATATGTTCATACTTTTAGAAAGGATACTTTAATTTAGGAGGATTGTAATATGGATCAAAAAGCAATGTATCAGCTTACGTATGGATTGTTTATCCTGACGGCAAAGGAGAACGGCAGAGACAATGGCTGTATCGTCAATACGGTAATGCAGGTGACAGCAGAGCCGAATAGAATCATAGCAGTGGTTAATAAAAGTAACCTGACCCATGATATGATTGTCAATACCGGAATGTTCAATGTTTCGGTTTTGTCAGAAAAATCAAAATTTGAGACCTATAAGCACTGGGGTTTTCAGAGCGGCAGAGATGCAGATAAGTTAGAGAGTATTTCTTACGGAAGATCAGAAAATGGTCTGGTGTTTATTGCGGATCAGACCAATGCCATGATTTCGGCAAAGGTGGTTTCCATGACGGATCTGGGAACTCATACGCTATTTTTGGCGGATGTAACGGATGCGAAGATGTTCAATGAGGATCCTTCGGTGACGTATACTTACTATCAGAAGAATATCAAGCAGGCGCCGGCGGATTTGGAAAAGAAAAAAGGATTTATCTGTACGGTCTGTGGTTATATCTATGAGGGGGACTCACTGCCGGCGGATTATATTTGTCCGATCTGTAAGCATCCTGCTTCGGATTTCAAACCGTTATAAGAGATAAAAACACATTAAAATTACGGCAGAAGATAGAGCCATTAGAGATGATCTGTCAGATGGGAGGAGAATACTATGTCTGAGAAAAAGATACATGGGGAACAAGGAACATCCGGTCTGCGGAAGATGCCGGAGAACATGGGGAAAAACGAGGCAATGGCGATCAACCAGAACAAGCTGGCGATCGAAAGGACGGAATTGTCAAAGGTCAGGACGGATCTTTCTTTTTACAACAGCCGTCTTGCAGTTGACCAGACCCATCTTTCCTATCTCAGGACGATCGTCAGTCTGGTGGGAACCGCGGCGACAGTTTATAAGGCCTTGCCTGTTCTTGGGATCTCGGCAAGCTTTTCTACGGCGCTGGCAGGATTCTTGATGCTGTTTTCCGTGTATTTTATCTATAAGGATCTGACTACATATCCTAAGATGAAAAAGTATCTCAATGAACTTGAGAAAAAAACCGATGAGCTGACGATTAAGACGGAGCAGGAGGTATATGAGATCGAAGACTGACTTTCTTAGTAAGTGATGCCGCGTCCTGTATTGGGGGCGGGCACTGCTATGATGCAGTCAATGGTAAAGAGCAGAAGCAGAAGGAGCAGCAGCGCCTTCTGTTTTTTAATGGAGAGTTTATTCCATAATAATAAGGCATATTGGCTGAGATAACTGACCCAGAAAACGCCGGCCAGTCCAAATCCAAGGGAAGAGAATAGACAGATCAATCCAAGATAATTGAAATAAAAACTGGAATAATCCCAGTAATTCAGATGATAAACCTGCCGGATCAGAAGACCGATGACAAGTTCCACCGCGGTTCCGATGACTGCGGAGAGAAAGAAGCAGAGGATATAATGCTTTTTTAAGCGGTGAAGTAAAAGATAAAACAGAACTCCGCCCACACCATAGACAGGAAGCCACGGACCATAGAAAAATCCGCGTTTGCAGATCGTGTTGTCTCGAAGCAGAGTAAGAACGCCTTCCCATAGAAATCCTACAAAGGCGCTGAGGAAGAAAAAATAACCGTATTGCATTAGTTTGTGAAGGCGATCCTCATGTTCCATAACGTTAGTATATGGAATATGAGGAGATTTACTCTTTTATATCCATCCCCCATCCATGGTAATGATCTGTCCGGTCAGATACTCCGGCGCATGGATCAGATGAAGTACAAGAGAAGCGACTTCTTCGGGTTTCCCGATGCGGTCCGCTGGAATTTCGGAGATGATTTCCTGTAGTTCCTCGGAAGATAAGTGGTTGTTCATCTCCGTGTCGATCAATCCGCAGGCGATGGCGTTGACTCTGATATGACTGGGAGCCAGTTCTTTTCCCAATGCTTTGGTCAATGCGTTGACTGCTCCTTTGGAGGCAGAATAGGCGGTTTCCATAGACGCGCCGGTGATGCCCCATACGGAGGAAATATTGATGATACAGCCATTGCCCTGCGCTAACATCAGGGGAATGGCTTTTCGGCAGGTATAAAAGACGGAATCCACGTTGGTGCGCATGACATGGTGCCACTCTTCATCGGTCATATCCTGCAGCAGACCGATATGCGCGATACCGGCGCAGTTGATGAGCACATCCAGAGAAGTGATCTGTTGAAAGATCTCATCTACATAAGAAGAATTGCCGAGATCGCCGCCAAAGCAGACACAATGTATCCCATATTCTGAGGAAAGCGTATCCGCATCTGACTGTAACAACGCGGTATTTTTTTCACAGGTCAGATAAAGGTCGTATCCCTGCGCGGCCAGTTCTTTTGTGATCGCTTTGCCGATTCCGCGGCTTGCGCCGGTAATTAAAGCGTATTTTTTGTTTTTTGTACTCATACTGCGAGTCTCCTTAGAGTGATATTCCCTTAGAGCTATATTCCCTTAGATATTCCTGTACTCCGTAAACTGCGTTGGCGCCATCTGCAACTGCGGTCACGATCTGGCGCAGTGGTTTGGTGCGCACGTCTCCTGCGGCAAAGATCCCCTGCCTACTGGTCTTTGTATCTTCTCCGGCGATGATATATCCTGCTTCATCAAGGTCGATCAATCCATCAAATATTTGAGAGACCGGTCGGATGCCGACGGCAATAAAGATGCCGTCAACAGGATATTCGGTGATTTCTTTGGTCAGGCAATTCTCCACAGCAATGCCCTCTACTTCTTCTTCGCCTTGGATAGAAGTTACGACGCTGTCCCACAGAACTTCTACATTGGGCAGTGACAGAAGCGTCTCCTGAAGGGATCTGGCTCCCCGGAGTTCATGCCTGCGGTGGATCAGATAGACTTTTTTGCACAATCTTGCCAAAAAGATGGCGTCTTCCAGAGCAACGTCGCCTCCACCTACAACTGCTGTCACGCCATCGCGGTAAAATGCTCCGTCGCAGGTGGCGCAATAGGAAACACCCATTCCCGATAACCGCTCCTCGTCTTCCAGACCAAGCTTTGCGTGAACTGCGCCCGAAGCAATGATCAGCGTCTTCGTTCCATATTCCGCTTTGTTCGTTTTAACGCATTTGTAATTTTCTTCCCAGACGATCTCACGGACTTCTTCCGATACGATCTGAGCGCCAAGATGAACAGCATGTTCCTTCATTTTCATACCAAGATCATAACCGTTGATGCCCGGCAGCGCGGGATAGTTGTCAACCTCATAGGTGGTCAGAACCTGTCCGCCGGGACCTGCCTGTTCCAAGACCAGTGTATCTAATCTGGCGCGTGTTGCATAGATTGCCGCGGATAATCCGGCCGGACCCGCGCCGATAATAATGACGTCATACATGGTGGTTTTCCCTGCCTTCCATAGTGGATTTTTCAATTATAATGATCATAATATATTTTTCTCCCGTCTTCAAGAAGAATA
Source organism: Lachnospiraceae bacterium (assembly GCA_029062895.1). Classification (GTDB taxonomy): domain Bacteria; phylum Bacillota; class Clostridia; order Lachnospirales; family Lachnospiraceae; genus NK4A136. Next base: position 30,569 of record JAIDPF010000085.1, on the reverse strand, counting down.
TACAGTTTTTGGCAACTGTGCCATGTCTGCGTCGGAAACTCTTTTTTTCTTCATTTTAAGGATGATCATGGACAGATGGATGTAGAAAAGAAAGCATTGAAAATCTTGACTATTATAATGGAAAATGATAAAATTATCATATAAAAATGGAGCTCCACTCTACTCTTGGAGGAAATTATGTTTCGGGAAGATTTGGGAATGCTTCTTTTTGATAATGCATTGGAGATTGTGCTGGTATTTGATGATCATGGAGCGATTACATATGACAATGCCGCCGCGAGAGAAAAGCTTGGATATGAGAGCGACATGTGCGGATTATCTATCAACAGCGTGTTTCCGGGGATATTTCAGAAAGAGGATGGACGGCAAAGCGTTCTTCCCACAGAAAATGAAATCCGTCGTATGACGGCATACCGTAAAAATCAGACCTGTTTTCCTGTGGATATGAAAATCATTCAGGAGCAAAAATCAGGTATTTTTCTTTGTGTAGCGAATGATGTTTTGGAAAAGGAATATTTAAGCCGGAATCTGGAGCAGGCAAAGCAGGAAGCGGAGGCTGCCCTGCGGGTAAAATCGGAATTTGTGGCAAATGTTACCCATGAACTGCGAACTCCGGTGAATGGTATTCTGGGACATATCAGAGAAATGCTGCCGGAAGAAACGGAAAAGGAAAAACTTCGGAAGCTGCATCTGATCGAGCGATGCTGCGAAGAAATGAACAAGATTATCAATAATATTCTGGATTTCTCCAAGCTGGAAGCGGGAAAATTTGTACTGGAACCGCGCCGGTTTCATTTTCGTAATATGATAGATTATGTAGTGGCAAACCATAAGGGAAGGATCACTGAGAAGGGATTGGATTTCTTTGTGACGGTTTCGCCAAACGTTCCGGAATATATCGTCGGCGATGAATTACGGATCGTGCAGATTTTAAATAACCTGTTGTCCAACGCGCAGAAATTTACCAGTGTGGGAAAGATTACGTTGGAGGTTGTCAAAACTTCCCAAATGAAGGATTCCATGGAATTGTTCTTTCTGGTGGGCGATACCGGAATCGGTATTGCTTTGGAAGATCATGATAAATTATTTCAAAGCTTTTCTCAGGTGGATGCCTCCACGTCACGTAAATATGGAGGAACCGGACTGGGACTGAGCATATGCCGTCAGTTGGTGGAACTGATGGGAGGCAGTATTGATGTGCAGAGTGAAAAAGGCAAAGGAACCATGTTTACTTTTTCCATTTGGGCGAAGAAGGATCCTGAGGAAACAGATGCGGAATCGGCGACGGGTAATATGGCTATGCCAAAACCGATGGGTGCCTTTGGCAGCAGCGTATTGGAGGATACGGAAGATACCTTCCGGTACGGAACCGCTGCAAACCTTGATGTACTGCAGAAAAATATGTCTAAATTGATTCTTTCTGTGGAAATGGAGAATTGGGAAAAGGCCGAAATGTTTATGGAAACCATCAGACAGCTTACTGCGGACGCGCCTCAGGAAGTGGCAAGAGCAGTGCTGCGGTTGAAAATGGCTATTCAGAAGGAAAACTATGAAAAGGCATCTACGGGAATGGATGCTTTGAAAGGTTTGATAGAAGGACAGGAGGGATGATGAGTTGATGGAGCATGAAAAAAGCATGGAAAATGCAATTGTTTTGATTGTGGATGATGTAGAAGTCAACAGAGTGATTCTGGATGGGATTGTAAGCGACATGGGTTACAGTACGATGCTTGCGGGAAATGGCACACAGGCGTTGGAACGTATTCGGGAAAGACATCCTAATCTGGTGCTGACAGATATTTCCATGCCGGAAATGGACGGATATGAGCTGTGCAGAGTGCTGAAAGCAAATGTGGAGACAAGAGATATTCCTATTATTTTCATCTCAGCATTTGACGAAACCAAAGATATTGTGAAAGGTTTTGGCCTGGGCGGTGGAGATTATATTACAAAACCCTTTATACCGGAGCTGATACGGGCGAGAGTCAATGTTCATCTGAAACTGTATGAGGCAACTCTGCAGGCAAGGGAAGCCAACAGGCGGCTTCAGGTTTCGGTCAAAGAGCAGCTCAAGCAGATGGAACAGGAAAGAAAGGATATGCTGTATGCGCTTGCCGGTGTGGCAGCAGAGTATTCCAGCCACGGAGAAGATTACATAGAAAGGATGCGGCATAACTGTCGTGTCTTGGCACAGAGTATGCAGATATCCCCTTTGTTTGATGATCTGATTTCAGACAGTTTCGTGGATATCGTAGAATTGGCAGCGCCGTTGTGCGATATCGGCAACATTGGTGTGCCTAAGGATATTCTGCAGAAAAAAGGCGCGTTGGATCAGGAAGAACAGGAGATCATGCGTAATCATACCAAGATCGGAGCAAAGCTTTTAAAGGATCTTAATGTTACCAATGAATTTATGCAGATTTCCATGGATATCGCGCATTTTCATCATGAAAACTGGGATGGAAGCGGTTATCCCGAAGGAAAGAAGGAGGATGAAATACCATTGGCGGCGCAGATTGTTGCTATGTCCAGTATCTTCTGTGCCCTGACGGAAGACAGAAGCTTCCGAAACAAATACAGCAGGGAGGAAGCGCTGGAAATCATGAAACAGGAACAGGAACAGAAATTTAATCCTGATGTATTTAATATATTTTGCAAGGTTGCCAGACAGCTTCGATGAACGGCAGTTGTCTGGAAAAGAAGTCAATCTGGATAATATGATTTAAAGCGGGGGATGAAGGCAATGATGACAGATGAAGAGTTTTTAAGGATTGCCACGTATGTACATCGGCGTTATGGAATCGATCTAAGCCAGAAAAAAGTCATCATGAACGGCAGACTTGAAAATTATGTGAAAGCGGGAGGCTGGGGAAGTTATACCAGCTATATGGACGCTCTGGAAAAAGACAATTCCGGAAATCTGGAAAAAGACCTGCTCAATATGCTTACAACCAATTATACATATTTTATGAGGGAGTTTGAGCATTTTAATTATTTTAAAAATCAGGTGCTTCCCTGGGCGAGACGCAAGGCGGAGAAGACCAAAGACCTGCGGGTCTGGTGCGGCGCAGCTTCTACAGGCGAAGAACCTTACATGATAGCGATGGTGATCAGGGACTTTTTCGGACTGGATCACCAATCATGGGATACGAAAGTGCTGGCGACGGATTTATCCACGCGGGCGCTGCAGCAGGCAAAGGCAGGCGTGTATAACGAAGAACAGCTGAAAAATATGCCGGAGCAATGGAAAAGGCATTTCTTTAAAAAAACAGGGCAGGGGACATTTACAGTAACAAACGAATTAAAAGACGAGATTTTGTTCCGTCAGTTTAATCTGATGTCGCCGTTCCCGTTTAAAAAGAAAATGCATACTATATTTTTGCGAAATGTTATGATATACTTTGATGGAGATACAAAACATGAGCTGCTCCGGAAGGTATATGATTGTCTGGAGCCGGGCGGATACCTGTTTATCGGTATGACAGAGACAGTTGACCGCAATCAAGTGCCGTTCCAGATGATACAGCCATCAATATTTAGAAAAAAGGAAGGATATTGATATATGCGTCCTATTAGAGTGTTGATTGTAGAAGATTCCATGGTATTTAGGGAATTGTTGGTGCAAAATCTTAGCAAGGATCCTGCCATTGAGGTAGTGGGCGTTGCAAAGGATCCCTATGAAGCGCGAGATGCTATTATTCATCTGAAACCGGATGTAATGACGCTGGATGTGGAACTGCCTAGAATGAATGGTATCGAATTTCTTCAGAAACTGATGCCGCAGTATCCGCTTCCGGTTGTGGTGATCAGTGCACTCAGCGATAAAGTATTTGACGCCTTGAATGCGGGCGCCGTTGATTTTGTAGCAAAGCCTTCAGTATCGTCGCGGGCGCAGCTGGAGGATTTTATCAAGAATGAGCTGCTGGTAAAGATAAAAATTGCTTCGACTGCAAAGATCAGCCAGATTAAGCAGAAAACGGTTCTGAACGAACAGCCGGGACTTACCGGAAAGAAGACGGATCTGATCGTAGCCATCGGGGCGTCTACCGGCGGAACAGAAGCAATCTTTTCCGTGGTAAAGGATTTTGGTTTAGATATTCCTGGGGTAGTTATTGTACAGCATATGCCGCCGGGGTTTACGGCAATGTATGCTAAAAGATTGGATGATCAGTGCAGGGTGCATGTTAAGGAGGCGCAGACAGGTGACCGGGTACTTCCGGGACATGTGCTGATCGCGCCGGGCGGCGACAGACATATGCATCTGGTAAAAGTGAACGGCGTATATCAGGTGGAAGTGAAGCCGGGACCGAGAGTAAACGGACATTGTCCGTCGGTGGATGTTTTATTTGATTCCGTTGCTAAGACGGCCGGATCTAAGGCACTGGGTATTATACTTACCGGTATGGGAGGTGATGGTGCGAAAGGACTGCTTGCCATGCGCAAGGCAGGCGCGAGAACCATAGGGCAGGATGAATCCACCTGTGTTGTATACGGAATGCCTAAGGTTGCTTATGACATCGGAGCAGTAGAGTACCAGGAAAAGTTACAGGATATTGCAAAGAAAACATATGCAGTATTAAATAAAATGTAAGGGGAGAAAAAACATGAGGATTTTATTGGCAGAGGATGATTTTGCTACAAGAAAGTTTATGGTCAGCTTTTTGTCTAAATACGGCGAATGTGACGTTACCGTAGACGGTATGGAAGCTGTAGACGCCTTCATGATGGCTCTGGAAGACGGAGAACCCTATGATCTGGTGTGTCTGGATATTATGATGCCGGTCATGGACGGTTATCAGGCGTTGATGGGAATCAGAAATCTGGAAAAAGAACGTAACATTCCGGAGGATGAAGCAGTTAAAGTAATCATGACCACCGCACTCAACGACGAGCAGAACGTGAAAATGGCATTTGAATTGGGATGTACTATTTATTCAGGCAAACCTATTGATAAGGACAGGTTTGAACAGGCGATGAAAAAGCTGGACCTGATATAAACCTGACATAAATTAGTATTATAAAATATACGGGAAAGGAGAAAATATGGCTGAGGAATTTAGTACTGAGGGAATGTTGGACATTTATCTCTATGAAAACGAACAGCTTTTGGAGCAATTGCAGGAAATAGTCCTTGAACAGAAGGATGCGGATTGTTTTGATGAAGACAGTATCAATGAGATATTCCGGACGATGCATACCATTAAGGGATCTTCCGGTATTATGATGTTTGATAATATCACAGCGGTTGCTCATAAACTCGAAGATATCTTCTATTTTCTGAGAGAGTCCCATCCCGAACATGTGCCGCACCTGAAACTGGTGGAGCATGTGTTGGATGTAGCGGATTTCATTTCGGGTGAGATGGATAAGATCCGTAACGGAAGTTCGGCTGATGGGGATCCTGCCGGGATACTCAAGAGATTGAACAGTTTTTTGGAGACCATTAAGAAGGGCGCAGATGAGGATGCGGAAGTGCCGGAAAATGTGCATGAAGAGCCAAAGCAGTTTTACATAGCGCCGGTTGCCACTGAGGCAAGCCATTTCTATAAGGTTTACATTACATTTTCACCCGATACGGTTATGGCAAATATACATGCCTATAAGATCGTATATGCGCTGAAAGAAGTTGCAGAGGATCTCCTGTATTATCCTGAAGACATTCTTTCCGACGAGGAAAGCGGTGAAAATATTTTAAAGGAAGGCTTCAGGATGCTGATTCAGGCGCAGTGCCCGGAGGAGGAGATCAGGGAGCTGATCGGTATTGGTTATGATATCAAGCAGGTTGATATCTACGAGTGTAAAGCGGAAGAGTTTCTGCAGGGCTTTGATTTCGGAGACCCGACGGCACCGCCGCAGACTTCGCCGGCACCTGAAGCAGAGACGACTGAGGCAAAAACGGGAGAAGAGGGTGGTCAGGCTGAGGAAGCGCCAAAACCGCAAAAACCGCAGATCGCGCCCGGTGACTTTGTCATCCAGTCTAAGGAACCCGGTAAGCATAAGAAGCTGGCAAAGGATAAGCACAAGAATGAAAAGGCAGCCTTTATCAGCGTTAATGTTACAAAGATGGATCAGTTGATGGATCTGATCGGCGAGCTGGTGATTTCGGAATCCGTGGTACTGCAGAATCCCGATTTGAAAGTTCCGGGTCTGAATCTTACGAACTTTAACAAAGCGGCAGCGCAGATGTCAAAGATTTCTACGGATCTGCAGAATGTGATCATGTCCATGCGTATGGTGCCGTTGACCAATCTGTTCCAGAAGATGAACCGTATCGTGTTTGACGTTTCCAGAAAACTGGATAAGGATATTGATTTTGTCATGGTCGGCGAACATACAGAAGTAGATAAGAATATTATCGAGAATATTTCCGATCCGTTGATGCATCTGGTGCGTAATGCGGTAGATCACGGCATTGAAACAAAGGAGGAGCTTGCGGAGAGCGGTAAAAAGGAGAAATCAAAGGTTACTCTTTCTGCAAGGACCGAAGCCGGAAAAGTATGGATCAGCGTGGCAGACAACGGAAAAGGTCTGGACCGTGAAAAGATACTTGCCAAAGCAAGAAAACAGAAACTGCTGGAGGATGGGAAGGCGGACAGCGAGTATACGGATAGGGAAGTATTCCAGTTTATTACGCTGCCGGGCTTTTCTACCAACGAGAAGGTGACGGAATATTCCGGGCGAGGCGTTGGAATGGATGTGGTGGTACAGAACATTCAGGCAATCGGCGGCGCGCTGGAAATAGAAAGTATGGCAGGCTTTGGAACTACAATGACTTTAAAGATTCCTTTGACACTGGCGATCATCGACGGTATCGTAATGGAAACAGAGGATTCTTCTTTCGTAGTAGAAACAGGAGTAATCAAGGAATTTGTTAGCGTAAGAGAGAATATGATGATTCATGAGCCAAATGGCGAAGAGTTTATCATGATCCGTGGAGAGTGTTATCCGGTTCTTCGGCTGGGAGAATGGTACGGACTGAAAAAATGTACAAAATCAGTCGAGGATGGCATGATGTTAATCTTCGAGGTGGAAGGGAAAACGGTATGTCTGTTTGTAGACAGACTGATCGGCAAGCAGGAGATCGTTGTAAAACCGATTCCATCTTATATTAAGAAGGTAAAAGGATTATCCGGCTGTACACAGCTGGGAGACGGAAGCATCGCGCTGATACTTGATCCGGTAGGATTGATTGAATAAACTACGAAAGGAGGTGCATGAATTTATATGGATGCAATAACTGGATTAAATAGTCCGACAGAGCAGGATGAAAGTAATGCTTCCAATGAGCATGATGCGCAAAAAGGGAAGTACATGACATTCAAGTTGGGAAGTGAGCATTTTGCACTGAAGATTCAATACGTGAGTGAAATCATATGTTTTCAGGCAATCACAGCGATTCCTGATACAGAGGATTACATCAAAGGCCTGATCAATCTGAGAGGAAAAATAATTCCGGTAATTGATGTAAGGCTCAGATTTAAGCAGGAACCTCTTGAATATAATGACAGAACCTGTATTATGGTGATCAATGTAAAATCTACGGTAGTAGGATTGATTATAGAAAAGATCGCCGAGGTTGTAGAGATCCAAGAGGAAAATATCCTGCCGCCGCCAAGAGTTGGAAAGGCAGATAAGATGCAGAATAAATATGTTTACGGGATCGGAAAGGTAGGGGATACCGTAAAGCTTCTGCTGGACCCTGATAAGCTGATAAATGACGCGGATCTATCGGCTATGGAACAGACAAGTGATCAAAATGAAGAAGGAGAGGTGTAATTATGAAAGACATGAAGATGAAAACAAAAATGATTATTGGATTTATTATTCCGATTGTGTTTACCATTATTAATGTAATCTTTGGAATGATGTCCGTAAGCAGTATTGACAAAATTGTAAGGAATATGCAGAAGGAACAGGTCGAGGTTGTTGAGGCAAAGATGGAGGAGATCGGCGCAGATCAGGCAAAGGCACAAATACTGTCTGAAACCTTGGAAACTACTGCGGAAGATGATATAGCAAGCATCGACAGCAGAGCTACGACCTCCAATATTATCAGCTTTGCATTGGTGGTTGTTTCAGTCATCATAACCGTTTTCATTGCTGCCATGCTGATCAAGATCATCAATAAATCCGTAGAGCAGCTGTCCAGGGCGGCAAAAGATATAGCTGCAGGACGTGTGGATATCGAATTGGTCAAGTATCACAATGACGAATTTGGCGAATTGGTGGATGAGTATCAGAATGTCATCAGTAACACCAAGTATCAGGCTAAGATCGCAGAGGAAGTGGCTAATGGTAATCTTACCATTACCGTTAATCCGGCATCTTCTGATGACGTGCTGGGGTATTCTCTGAAGAAACTGGTAGAAGAGAATCATCGTGTACTGAGCGGCATCAATGATGCGGGATATCAGGTTTCCATCGGGGCTTCACAGGTAGCAAGCGCAAGCCAGTCTCTTGCACAGGGAACAACTGAGCAGGCAAGTGCTATCGAGGAGATCACGGCTTCGATCGATGAGATCACGGAAAAGACAAAACAGAATGCTTCACAGGCCAATGAAGCTGCAAAACTGGTAGCGAGCGCTATTCAGGATGTAAAAGAAGGAAATGAGAAGATGCAGGATATGATGGCAGCTATGGAAGACATCAATAAGTCCTCCGAAAGCATTTCCAAGATTATCAAGGTTATTGACGATATTGCTTTCCAGACCAATATTCTTGCGTTGAATGCGGCTGTGGAAGCTGCAAGAGCCGGAGAGGCAGGAAAAGGATTTGCGGTAGTAGCAGAAGAAGTAAGAAGCTTAGCTGCAAAGAGCGCTGCAGCGGCATCTGAGACAGCAGAAATGATCGAAGGTTCTATTAACAAGGTTAATCAGGGTTCCAGGATTGCAGATGAGACTGCAAAGGCATTGGGCGTAATTACAGAGGCTGTTGAGAAGAGTGAAGTACTGATCAATAATATTGCGCAGACCTCCAATTATCAGGCAACGGCAGTTGCTCAGGTAGATCAGGCGATCACACAGGTTTCACAGGTAGTACAGACCAACTCGGCTACCAGTGAGGAGTGTGCTGCGGCAAGTGAGGAACTTTCCGGTCAGGCTTCCAGAATGAGAGAGATGATTTCCATCTACCAGCTTGGTAATAAGGGGGCTTCTTCCTCATCAGGTTCTGATTCTTATGATTCTTCATCAAATGACAATGAGAAGATCATTTCCCTTGGAGGAGATAACTTCGGCAAATACTAATTACATAATTATAGAAAGAAGTAAAGCGGCTGTGTGAGTGTTTCATACAGTCGCTTTTATTATGAAATGAACTTATTTTGTGCTGAAAAAGAATGTGAGCTATTGAGCGGCATGGAGGCTAAAAATGCGAGAACTGCTTGACAAATATTACGCATAGTGTTATATTGTTACATATAACGTAACAATTCTGTAATAATTTACAGTTAAAACTGTAATATTTAGAGTTAGGGGATGCAGATTCGTGAAAAAGAAGATAGTAACAATTGCATTAGCGGCGATGACCATGACGGCAATACTTACTGTTGGACTTGGAAATAGCGAGGTTGATGCAACAAATGTAAGAGATGTTCTTCCGGCAGGCGGTGTAGCGCTTGCGCTGGGAGAGGGGTTGGATATCAGTGAGATCTATATAGAGCAGACAGAGGCAGATGCACTTTCACAGTCGATAGCACAGAATACATCGTCAAATGGATTTATTGACGCGGGTGTGGAAGAGGTGCTGAAGATGGAAGTGGATGTCAGCAATAATGAAACTGTCCTTGCTGATATGCCTGCCAGTGATGCTGTTTCTGCGGCAGCAGTCAGTGCGGCATCTACTCTGAATACGATCAATGCTTCAGCAGCTGCTGACTCCCTTACCATGTCGATTCAGATCGGCGCGGAGCGTTCAGCTGAGATGAGGGAGGTTATGGATTCGACAGTAGTTGAAACCGTCTCTCAGGAAGATAAGGATCTTGATCCGGAGAATTTCAGCGATCTAGTCATTGCGCAGGTAACAAATTATGTGAATGTACGGGACATTCCTAGTGAAGAAGGAGAGATCGTCGGCAAGCTGTATGATGATTCTGTCGGCAATTTTATAGAAGAAGAGAACGGCTGGTATAAGATCACATCAGGAAGGTGTACCGGTTATGTCAAGGCAGAGTATTGCGTGACAGGGGAAGCAGCGATAGAACTTGCCAGAGAGGTGGGCACCAGAGTGGCGACAGTTAATACCACTACTTTAAAGGTGCGCACGGAGCCCAGTACAGAATCTTCCGTGCTTGGTCTTGTTCCCATCGAAGAAGATCTAAGCGTTTTAGAGGAACTTGATGGTTGGGTTAAGGTTTCCATAGAAGAGGGTGAAGGCTATGTTTCTGCGGAATATGTTAATTTAAGAACGGATTTTGTTGTGGCTGAGTCCAGAGCAGAGGAAGAAGCCAGACTCGAAAGAGAGCGTCAGGAACGTGAAGCGGCGCAGGCGGCAGCACGTGCGGCACAGGCGTCCGCAAACCGGAATACAACCAGCAGTGGCAGCCATTCTACTTATACGGTACCAACGATTACGGGAGACAATTCCATGGGCGTTTCGGTTGCACAGTATGCATGCCAGTTTGTGGGCAATCCGTATGTGTATGGTGGTTCCAGCTTGACGAATGGAACGGACTGTTCCGGATTTGTTATGAGCGTATATGCGGCGTTTGGTGTATCGCTTCCGCATTCTTCAACGGCGGACAGAAGCCGCGGTTATGCGGTCGAAGGCGGTGTCGCGAATGCGCAGCCCGGTGACATTATCTGTTACTCCGGTCATGTGGGAATTTATATTGGTAATGGTCAGATCGTACATGCAAGTAACGAAAGAACCGGTATTATCATTTCCAATGTAAGCTACCGTAGCGTGCTGGCTGTAAGACGTATCTTCTGATGCGGAATAGATAAGTGTGGAATCATATTTCAGATTTTATAAAGGAACTGAAGCGTCGGCTCTCAGTTCCTTTTTCGATTCGGATACTGTTTTTATCAGTGTTTCACGTAAGTAACATACAGAAAAAACACTGTCAGGTCGTAATAGGGCATTTATGATAGTTATCCACAATTTTAAAGACGTGAAACTACTAAAAAGTGAGTTATACACCGATTTATCCACATTATCCACATTAATTCCTGTCAAAAAAAGAAGAACAAAACGGAATTTTGAAATTGTTGAAAGCTTGTCTCAAATGTGGTATACTACCATTATGATACCAAAAAATGTCAAATAAATATAAGTATCATACAAAAACCTATGAAAGGTGGGCTGGCTATGAAATTTATAATCGTAGGAAAAAACATTGAGGTGACAGAAGGATTAAAGAGTGCAGTTGAGGATAAGATCGGAAAGCTGGAGAAATATTTTACGCCGGATACGGAAGTCCATGTGACATTAAGTGTGGAAAAGGAAAGGCAGAAAATAGAGGTAACGATTCCTGTAAAGGGCAATATCATTCGTTCCGAGCAGGTAAGCAGCGATATGTATATTTCCATCGATCTGGTTGAAGAGATCATTGAGCGGCAGTTGAAGAAGTATAAGACAAAGCTGGTTGATCAGCAGCAGAATGCCTCCTTCTTCAAGCAGGAATATATTGATAAGGATTTTATGGATGAAGAAGAGATTAAGATCATCCGTACCAAGAGATTTGATATCAAACCGATGTATCCGGAAGACGCCTGCGTGCAGATGGAACTTCTGGGACACAACTTCTATGTATTCTGCAATGCGGAGACGGAGCAGGTCAATGTTGTTTATAAGAGAAAAGGCAATACCTATGGTTTGATTGAACCGGAAGTATGAACGGCGGATTGCCGTGGCAATCTGCCGTCAGAGCCGTTAAGAATAAACGGATCTTGGGCAGGAACACTTTGAAACCGGTGTTCCTGCTTTTTCATGAATAACTCATTGCAAAAGAAAAGTGCCTATGATAAAATGGAAATAGTCGGCGATGGCGGATGGATAACTGCCTCGTCAATAAATGAAACTATAAAATAAAAAGATGGAGGAAAAGAGATGTCAAAGAAAATTGTTTTGGCAGGTGCATGCCGTACTGCAATTGGTACTATGGGTGGAGCGCTTTCTACCACACCGGCTCCGGAACTGGGAGCGATCGTAATTAAGGAGGCATTAAACAGGGCAGGAGTGAAACCTGAGGATGTAGATCATGTATATATGGGATGCGTTATTCAGGCAGGTCTTGGACAGAACGTTGCACGTCAGGCATCCATTAAAGCTGGTCTTCCAATTGAAACAACAGCCGTAACAGTCAATGTGGTCTGCGGATCAGGTCTGAACTGTGTCAATATGGCAGCGCAGATGATCAACAGCGGTGATGCAGATATTGTAGTAGCCGGCGGTATGGAGAACATGTCCATGGCTCCTTACGCTGCAATGCAGGGACGTTATGGTTATAGAATGAACAATGCAACACTGGTTGATACCATGGTAAATGACGCGTTATGGGATGCATTTAACAATTACCATATGATTCAGACTGCAGACAATATCTGTAATGACGCACGCTGGAACATCTCCAGAGAAGAACTTGATGAGTTTGCTGTAGCCAGCCAGACGAAATGCGCTGCTGCACAGGCGTCCGGTAAATTTAAAGACGAGATCGTTCCTGTAGAGGTGAAAAAGAAAAAAGAAGTGGTTGTGGTAGATACTGATGAAGGACCTCGTCCCGGAACAACCATGGAAGGACTTGCAAAACTTCGCGCGATCAACAAAGATGGAAAGGTTACTGCAGGTAATGCTTCCGGTATCAATGACGGTGCAGCTGCGATTGTTGTTATGAGTGAGGAGAAGGCTAAGGAACTTGGTGTAACACCGATGGCTACATGGGTAGCAGGCGCTCTTGGCGGTGTAGATCCTTCCATCATGGGTATCGGACCTGTTGCTTCTACCAAAAAGGTTCTTGCAAAGACCGGACTTACCATGGATGATTTTGATCTGATCGAGGCAAATGAGGCATTTGCTGCACAGTCTATCGCTGTTGCAAGAGAACTTGGTTTTAATAAAGATATTCTTAATGTAAACGGTGGAGCGATTGCTCTGGGACATCCTGTAGGGGCATCCGGATGCCGTATCCTTGTTACCCTGCTGCATGAGATGCAGAAACGTGGTTCCAAGCGTGGTCTTGCAACGCTTTGTATCGGCGGCGGTATGGGATGTTCAACAGTTGTTGAGAAATATGAAGCTTAACATGGGTAAGACGATATCATAAGGAAAGAGGGGACATCAACATGGAATTTATCCTTTATGAAGTTAAGGGCGCTGTCGGAACGATTACAATCAACCGCGAGAAGGCGCTGAACGCTTTGAATTCAAAGGTATTGGATGAGTTGAGTACAACGTTGGACGCAGTCGATCTTGAAAATACAAGATGCCTGATCTTAACGGGTGCAGGACAGAAATCCTTTGTTGCCGGTGCGGACATCGGCGAGATGAGTACATTGACCAAAGCGGAGGGAGAGGCATTCGGCAAGAAGGGAAATGACGTATTTCGTAAGTTAGAGAACTTCCCGATCCCTGTGATTGCGGCGGTTAATGGATTTGCACTGGGCGGTGGATGTGAGATCGCTATGAGCTGCGATATCAGGATCTGTTCTGAGAACGCTGTATTTGGACAGCCTGAGGTTGGACTGGGCATCACGCCGGGATTCGGCGGTACACAGAGGCTTGCAAGACTGGTAAGCCCGGGTATGGCAAAACAGATGATCTATACAGCGCGTAATATCAAGGCGGACGAAGCGTACCGCATCGGTCTTGTGAATGCTGTATATCCGCTTGAGGAACTGCTTCCTGCAGCAGAGAAGATGGCATCCGGTATTGCGAAGAATGCACCGATTGCTGTCCGCAACTGCAAGAAGGCTATCAATGACGGACTTCAGGTAGACATCGATCAGGCGATCGTGATCGAAGAGAAGCTTTTTGGCGACTGCTTCGAGACGGAAGACCAGAAATACGGCATGGCATTTTTCTTGGATAAGAATAAAGAAAAAGTGAAAGAGCCGTTTAAGAACTGTTAAAGTGTTGCGGAAAGTTTGTTTCGCATCTTAAAATAAGCATATCATGAAGGAGGAAATTAGAATGAAGGTAGGCGTTATTGGCGCAGGAACTATGGGTTCCGGTATTGCACAGGCATTCGCGATGACAGATGGATATGAGGTTTGTCTTTGCGATATCAAAGAGGAGTATGCTGAGGGTGGCAAAGCTAAGATCCAGAAGAACATGAATTTCTTAGTTGGCAAGGAGAAGATTACACAGGCTCAGGCTGATGCGATCATGGGTAGGGTTACAACAGGTCTGAATAATATCTGCGCAGACTGCGATCTGATCATTGAGGTTGCGCTGGAGAAGCTTGAGATCAAGCAGAGTATTTTTAAAGAGTTGATGGGTATTGTGAAGAAAGATTGTATGTTTGCTTCTAATACATCCTCCCTTTCCATCACTAAGATCGGCGAAGGACTTGACAGACCGATGATCGGTATGCACTTCTTCAATCCTGCTGACAGAATGAAGCTGGTTGAGGTTATCAAGGCTGAGAATACACCGCAGGAAATGGTAGATAAGATCAAAGCGATCGCTGTTGAGATCGGCAAGACGCCTGTTGAAGTAAAGGAAGCTCCGGGCTTTGTAGTAAACAGGATCTTGATTCCGATGATCAATGAAGCAGTCGGCGTTCTTGATGCTGGAACAGCTTCTGCAGAAGACATTGATGTAGCTATGCAGCTTGGTGCATCCCATCCGATGGGACCTCTTCACTTGGGTGATCTGATCGGTCTGGATATCTGCCTTGCGATCATGGAAGTTCTCTACAATGAGACCAAAGACGAGAAGTATGCTCCGCAGCCGCTTCTTAAGAAGATGGTTGCTGACGGCAAGCTTGGCAAGAAGACAGGCGCAGGATTCTTTGATTATTCAAAGTAGGCAATAGCGGAATATGTTCTGGTTTTAATGAAGTATGAAAGTAATGCTGTCTGAGACAGTGAAATGTATAAAAATGGAGGAATAAAAATCATGGATTTTACATTAAGCAAAAAGCATGAAATGGCGAGAACGCTGTTCAGGGAATTTGCTGAGAAAGAAGTTAAACCCTTGGCACAGGAAGTAGATGAGACAGAAGTATTCCCAAGAGGAACCGTGGAGAAGATGGCGAAAGCAGGCTTCATGGGTATCCCTATTCCTAAGGAATATGGCGGACAGGGCTGTGACGTCCTGACCTATGCAATGTGTGTAGAGGAGCTTTCTAAGGTCTGTGGTACGACAGGCGTTATCGTATCCGCGCATACTTCCCTTTGCTGCGATCCGATCCTTACATATGGTACGGATGAACAGAAGCAGAAATACCTGCCTGATCTTGCAAGCGGACGCAAGATCGGAGCTTTTGGTCTGACAGAGCCGGGCGCCGGTACGGATGCTCAGGGACAGCAGACAAAGGCTGTTTTAGATGGTGACGAGTGGGTGATCAACGGATCTAAGATCTTCATCACCAACGGTAAGGAAGCTGATGTATATGTTATCTTTGCAGTTACAGGTGTGGTAGAGAAAAGAGGCAAACAGATCAAGGAGATCTCTGCCTTTATCGTAGAGAAAGGTACACCGGGCTTCACCTTTGGTACAAAGGAGAAGAAGATGGGTATCCGTGGTTCTTCCACATATGAGTTGATCTTTACCGACTGCCGTATCCCGAAGGACAATATGTTAGGACAGCAGGGCAAGGGCTTTGGTATCGCAATGCATACCTTGGATGGCGGACGTATCGGTATCGCTGCACAGGCGCTTGGTATCGGTGAGGGCGCACTGGAGAGAACCATTGCATATACCAAGGAGAGAAAGCAGTTTGGCAGAACCATCGCACAGCAGCAGAACACACAGTTCCAGCTTGCTGATATGGCGACCAAAGCACAGGCTGCACAGCTTCTGGTATATAAAGCGGCTATGACCAAGGATCAGTACACCAAGGATCACAAGACAGCTTACGGCGTAGAAGCAGCTATGGCAAAACTTTACGCAGCAGAGATGGCAATGGAAGTTACCACAAAGGCTGTACAGCTTCACGGTGGTTACGGTTACACAAGAGAGTACGATGTAGAGCGTATGATGCGTGACGCTAAGATCACGGAGATCTATGAAGGAACCAGCGAAGTTCAGAGAATGGTTATCTCCGCGGCGCTGCTGAAATAAATAACACGTAAATTTCCGTGTTGGCAGAAAACGGATCAAAAAGCAATGCTTGAAAATATTAAAAAGTAAGGAGAAAATACAATGAAAATTGTTGTTTGTGTAAAACAGGTACCCGATACAAAGGGTGGCGTGAAATTCAATCCTGATGGTACGCTGGATCGTGGCGCAATGCTTGCGATCATGAATCCGGATGACAAAGCAGGCTTAGAGGCAGCTCTTAGATTAAAAGATCAGTATGGCGCGGAAGTAACTGTTGTAACCATGGGTCTTCCTAAGGCTGAGGAAGTTCTTCGTGAAGCAATGGCAATGGGTGCAGACAAGGGCATCCTTGTGACAGACAGAGTGCTTGGCGGCGCTGATACATGGGCAACTTCCCAGACACTTGCCGGAGCACTTCGCAACTTAGAGTACGACCTGATCATCACAGGACGTCAGGCAATCGATGGCGATACCGCACAGGTAGGACCTCAGATCTCCGAGCATCTGAACATTCCTGTTATCTCTTATGCACAGGATATCAAGATTGACGGCGACAGCGTGATCGTTGAGCGTCAGTATGACGACAGATACCATGTATTAAAGGCTAAGATGCCTTGTCTGGTTACTGCACTGGCTGAGTTAAATGAGCCCCGTTATATGACACCGGGCGGAATCTTTGATGCTTATGATGCAGACATTACCGTATGGGGAAGAGCGGACCTGAAAGATGTGGAGGATTCCAATCTTGGTCTGAAAGGCTCACCGACACAGATCGCAAAGGCTTCCGATAAAGTAAGAAAGGGAGCTGGCGAGAAGGTGAATCTGGATGTGACTGAGTCCGTAGATTACATTGTTGGTAAATTAAAAGAAAAGCATGTCATCTAATATAAACATCTGCAGATTGAGAGAAAGGAATGGTTAATAACATGAATATTCAAGATTATAAAGGAGTATTTGTCTTTGCGCAGCAGGTAGACAATGTACTCAGCGGAATTGCTTTGGAGTTAGTTGGCAAAGGAAAAGACCTTGCCAAGGATCTTGGAACAGAGGTAACGGCAGTTTTGGTTGGTTCCGGTGTGAAGGGACTGGCGGATGAACTTGGCGAGTATGGTGCAGATAAGGTTATCGTTGTAGATGATCCGGAACTGAAGGATTACAGAACTGAGCCGTATGCACATGCAGTAGCATCGGTGATCAACGAGTATAAGCCGGAGATCTTCCTGATCGGTGCTACAGCTATCGGTCGTGACCTTGGTCCCCGCGTGTCCGCAAGGATTCACACAGGTCTGACAGCAGACTGTACACAGCTTGATATCGGTGATTTCCCGATCAATCCGATTCCTGGCAAGGAGCAGCTTCATAACCAGCTGTTGATGACACGTCCTGCATTCGGCGGTAATACTATCGCTACGATTGCATGTCCGGATTTCCGCCCGCAGATGGCTACTGTTCGTCCCGGCGTTATGCAGAAGGCACCGAAGGAAGCTGGCAGAAAAGCAGAGGTGATTGAGTACAATCCCGGATTTACACCGGATCATAAATATGTTGAGATTATGGAGATCGTTAAGGCAGTATCAGATGTAGAAGATATCATGGATGCTAAGATCCTTGTGTCCGGCGGTCGTGGTGTAGGAAGCCCTGAGAATTTCAAGCTTCTTGAGGATCTTGCAGAGGCTATCGGCGGAACCGTAAGCTGCTCCCGTGCTGTTGTAGATGCAGGCTGGAAGCCGAAGGATCTTCAGGTGGGACAGACCGGCAAGACGGTTCGTCCGAATGTATATTTTGCAATCGGTATCTCAGGAGCAATCCAGCACCTTGCAGGTATGGAAGAATCCGATATCATCATTGCAATCAACAAGGATGAGTCCGCTCCGATCTTTGACGTAGCTGATTATGGTGTAGTAGGAGATCTGAATAAGATTCTGCCGCAGTTGACAGCACAGATCAAAGAGGCAATGGCTGCTAAGGCATAAGATATCCTGAGATAAATAAAAGATAATGATCCCCGTATTTCCTAAGTGGAAATGCGGGGATTTGCATTTTATTTTTCATAAGCAATTTTTATTATAAAGATATGGGCAATTGCGAAAGAGTTAAGTCCGGCTTACATAACTTTTTGTTTGAAAATAGTTGTTCTAAAAAAATCATAAATGAAATTATTTTTGGAACAACTATTTTCAAACTTCGAGTTATGTAAACCTCATGGACAGAATTGTGGAACAAAAAATTGTAAAGCAATTGCAAAACTACTGATTTTCATATATCCAGTTATGCAATGCAGACAATATCATACGCCGGGTGCTTGTGCGCTCGCCGGCACTTAGGTGCCGTATTTTGGCATCTTAGTGCCGCTGCAGAGCGCGCGCAGCGGAAGCGTGCCCGGCGATGATATGTCTGTGTTGCGCAACGGAGGCATGTAAAACCATAGTTTCGCAAATAACTATTCATAAAGATAATAGCGAGGAGAGATTAAATATGCAATTGTAGTTTATTATTGGAGGCGTAGCTACATAATTAACGTTATCTATTTTTCCCCTTTATTTTTTCTAATAAATGGATTAATATAAGTTATAAGGTATATTAAGAAGTATATGAAGGTGGTTGCCTATGCATAAAATAGGAGTGCTTTCCGATACTCACGGGCTGCTTCGGGAAGAAGTAACGGAAATTTTAAAAGAATGTGACGTCATCCTGCACGCGGGAGATATTGACCGGGATAAGGTGATAAAGCAATTAGAGAGTATGGCGCCATGCTACGCGGTGCGCGGCAATGCGGATAAGGAGTGGGCGGAGGAACTTCCTGTAACACAGGAGATCGAATTATATGGAATCCGTATCTACATGATCCATAATAAGAAGATGGCGGAGTTAAATGATGCAGATCTGTTTATCTATGGTCATTCCCATAAATATGAGGAGAAGGAAGTAGACGGACAAGTATGGTTAAATCCCGGAAGCTGCGGAAAGCGACGGTTTACCCAGCCGATCACAATGGCTGTGGTCGAGGTGGAGGAGGACGGAAGCTGGCATATCATAAGGAAGGATATTGTTACAGGGGAAAATGCCGTCTCCCTGCAGGGGACAGAACAGGATAAGGCTGCATTGATCAAAACGGTGATGAAGGAGGTAGATAAGGGAACGCCGGTGGAGAAAATTGCGCAGAAGGCGCATATTTCTGAGGAATTGGCATCACAGATCTGCCGGATGTATGTAACCCACCGGGGGATCGGCGTGGATGGAATCTTGAATCGTATCTCATAGATGGGAGGATGACAATGATTATTTTAATTACAGGAGCCTCACATACGGGAAAGACGGTTCTGGCGCAGAGGTTATTGGAACGATATCAATTTCCGTATGTATCTATTGACCACATAAAGATGGGATTGATCAGAAGCGGGCAGACAAACTTAACGCCTGAGGATGATGAAGAACTGGTTTTATATCTTTGGCCCATAGTCAGGGAGATGATAAAGACCGCTATTGAAAACTGTCAGCATCTCATTTTGGAGGGGTGTTATATTCCCTTTGACTGGAAGAAGGATTTTGAGGAAGACTACCTGAAAGAGATCACGTATATCTGTCTGATCATGACAGAACAGTATATCAGGGAGCGTTTTTCTGACATTCAATTTTACGCAAGTGAGATTGAGCAGAGGCTTGATGACTCTGATTGTACGATGGAGTGGCTACTGGAAGAGAATCAATACAATCTTGAAATGAGTAAAAAATACAGTCTCCCTTATCATTTTATAGAGAAGGATTATACTGAGGATATTGATCGATTGCTCCGTCATTCATTTTCTGAATGCTTTTGACGGCATATATAGTTTTCTGGGTACTGTTATGGTAAAATATCCACGTAAGCAATGATGCACTGCGGATATGGTATAATTAAGGTGACATGGAGGATTAGTATGGAACGGGAAAAATTAGAGGCATTATTAAAAGAGATGACTCTGGAGGAGAAGATCAACCAGCTATTTCAGCTGCACGGCAGTTTTTTTGAGGGCGACACCATAGCCACAGGACCGGCTGCGGAGCAGGGATTTTCCGAGAGGTCAATTCAGGAACTGGGAAGCGTATTAGGCGCGATCGGAGCGGATTCACTGAAGCGCATCCAGAAAAATCATATGGAAAAACATCCCCATCATATTCCTCTGTTGTTTATGGCGGATGTTATCAATGGATACAAGACCATTTTCCCGATTCCTCTGGCGCAGGGAGCGGCATTTAATGAAGAGGTCGCCAGAACAGGCGCGGAGGTAGCGGCAAGGGAAGCGTCTGCAGCGGGCATTCACGTGACATTTTCACCGATGGTGGATCTTGTACGGGATGCAAGATGGGGGCGTGTCATGGAATCCAATGGTGAGGACGTGTACCTGAACAGCGTCTATGCGAAGGCGCTGGTAGAGGGATATCAGGGAGACGATCCAAAGGCGGAAGGAAAGATTGCGGCGTGTGTTAAGCATTTTGCGGCATATGGCGCGCCAACCGCGGGGCGTGATTATAATAACGTGGAACTGTCGGAGCGGACGCTTCGCGACGATTATCTTCCGGCATATGAAGCTGCCATTAAAGCAGGGGCACTACTGGTTATGACATCCTTTAACACCTTGAACAGGATTCCTTCGACGGCAAATCAATGGCTGATGCGTAAGGTACTTCGTGAAGAGATGGGATTTCAGGGCGTGCTGATCTCGGATTGGGCTGCAATCGAGGAGATTGCCAAACATGATCTGGCGGTGGATAAAAAGGAAGCCGCAGTGCTAGCCTTAAAAGCGGGAACAGATATTGATATGATGACGAACTGTTACTGCGCATATTTGAAAGAGGCGATCGAGGCAGGGGAAGTATCAGAGGATCTTTTAGATGAGGCGGTATTGCGTGTTCTGGAATTAAAGAACAAATTGGGGTTATTTGAAAATCCATATAAAGATGCCGATGCAGAGCAGGAAAAGAGATGGATCCTCTGTGAAGAACACCGCAGTAAATCCAGAAAAGCGGCGGAAGAAACATTTGTCTTGCTGGAAAATGATCATATGCTTCCGTTAAAGGAGACAGAACGGGTTGCGTTTATCGGTCCGTATGTTGATGAGAAAAAAATCCTGGGATTCTGGTCGATCTTTGGTGAAGCGAAGGATGCGGTCAGTGTTAAGGAGGGTGTGTCAGAGAGGGTGAAACATGCTGTGGAAGCAGGACAGGTGACATTTTCTCAGGGTTGTGAGATCTTGACGGAAGAGGAGTTTGTTCCAGGATTTGATCCGAAGGAGAAAAATAGCGCCGCCGGTCAGGAAGTTTCTACAGAGGAGATGATGCGGCAGGCGTTGGAACATGCAAAACAGGCGGATAAAGTAGTACTCTGTCTGGGAGAGCATACGACACAGTCAGGCGAGGGCGGTAGCCGCGCCGAGATTACACTGCCCAGACTGCAGATGGAGCTTCTTAGAAAGATTGCTGCGGTGAATGAAAATATCATTGTGGTACTGTTTCATGGAAGACCTCTGGATCTCAGGGAAGTAAAGGCATTGTCCAAGGCGGTCATGCTTGCGTGGATGCCGGGAACGGAAGGCGGCAATGCCATTGCTGCAACGCTGTACGGAGATGTATCGCCAAGTGGAAGGCTTCCTATGAGCTTCCCATACAGTGTGGGGCAGGTGCCGGTTTTCTATGCGGAATTTCATACAGGCAGACACATGGAGTCATACATGCCGGATAATCGGTTTCAGTCCAGATATATCGATGCGCCCAATGCGCCGTTGTACCCGTTTGGTTATGGACTTTCCTATACGACTTTTGCGTATGAGGATATCCGGCTTCATGTAGAGAAAGATAATATAAGCGATGGAAATGCACCGGAAGAAAATAACGACGGTATAGCATTACATACAGGAGAAAAACTTCTGGTGTCCGTCAGGGTAAAAAATACCGGCAGCGTCAAAGGCGCGGAGGTAGTCCAGATGTATGTGCGTGACGATAAAGCCAGTGTCGTCCGTCCAGTCAGGGAATTAAAGGGATTTTCGAAGGTATGGTTAGAACCCGGTGAAGAAAGGGAAGTTTGCTTTACGGTGACCGAGGAGATGCTGCGTTTCCATAATATCAATATGGAGCATACGGTGGAACCGGGAAGCTTTACTGTATTTGTGGGAAGCGATTCTACTACGGAACGGCAGGCGCAGTTTTGTTTTTTATGATGTAGCGTTCTTTTCAGTGATGATAAGTGATGGCACGGTGTGAAGATAAAAATGAAGGAATACGTGATATGAGATCAAAAGGATCGGTTAAAAAAAGAATATTTGAGATCATCCAGATCGGTACAAGGGTGGATTTTTGGAGCAGAGCCTTTGACTATTTTATTGTCTTTATGATCCTGCTGAGTATCAGCGTCACGTTTATGCTGACGTTTGCTGAACTGAGTATGTACGCGGACGTGATGGAAGCGATTGAGTTCTTTACTATCGTCGTTTTTATCATAGAGTATGTGCTGCGGGTATGGACCAGTGATCTGCTTTATCCTGATCTGAACAAACAGCAGGCAGCGGTCCGTTTTATCTTTTCCTTTTATGGACTTGTGGAGCTGTTGACCATCGTTTCCTATTTTGGACCACTGTATTCCAATGGTATGATTGCGCTGCGGATCATACGTGTTACAAGGATTCTGAGATTGTTCCAGCTCAATACGAATTCGGATACCTACAATGTGGTTGCGGAAGTTCTGATGGATAAGAAGAAGCAGCTGCTTTCTTCCATCTCCATGATCCTGATGCTGATGCTGGCAGCATCATTATGTATGTATGGATTTGAGCATGAGGCGCAGCCAGATATTTATGAAAATGCATTTTCGGGAATCTGGTGGGCGATGTCCACGATTCTGACCGTTGGATACGGCGACATCTATCCGATTACCATCGGCGGGAAGATCATGGCGATTTTGATTGCGCTTCTAGGGGTGTGCGTCGTTGCGATTCCCACCGGTGTGATCAGTGCCGGTTTTGTGGAATATGATAATAGGATACGTGTTGAGACGATCCTTCGCAGTGATAAGGATGGGCTTGTCAATAGAGAAGTCATAGCTGCATTGAACAAAAACGCCAAAAGGAAGAGAATGAGCGTCAATGAATATTTGTTGTTCTTGATGATGCAGGATGCAGAAAATGT
Organism: Lachnospiraceae bacterium; assembly: GCA_029062895.1. Lineage (GTDB taxonomy): Bacteria > Bacillota > Clostridia > Lachnospirales > Lachnospiraceae > NK4A136. Next base: position 7,208 of record JAIDPF010000085.1, on the reverse strand, counting down.
TGTGGAAGAGAAAGTGCTGGTAGAAAAAGCAACAACGGAGAAAGGCCCGACCAAAAAGGTTCCAGCTAAGAAAGCCCCGATTAAGAAGCATAAAAAATAACTGGATTATAATTACATTGCTAAATCAGTATATTTGGAGGATAGAAATATGTTAGAGGTATTAATTAAGAAAATGGAAGATAACATTGACAGCGATGACTTTGAATGGATTGAGGAAGAATGTATAGAAAAAATTGAAGAATCAGACTTAGGGATAAATGCAGTTGAGCCTTTAATAAAACTTATGGAACGTCATCCATTAGCTGATTTTGGAGTACCCGGAGCAATCGTACATTTTGTTGAAAAATATTATAATAAAGGATATGAGGATATTCTCTATCAATCTATAAAGCGTTCACCTTCAATGCATACGGTTTGGATGTTGAATAGAATATGTAATGATAAAAACAGCGACGATAAGTTTAGAAAGCTCCTCGCGGAAACAGCGCAACGTAATGATATTGATAATGCGATAGCAAAATCTGCAAAAGATTTTTTAGGAAACTAACTTTCGGAAAGGGATCTATGGAAAAAGAGGAACAGACAGCGCAGAAACAGCAGCATCGGCCGGTACGGGCGCCGATTCCCGGACTGGGACTTCGCAGTATCAAGACGGCTTTGGCGGCGGCGCTTGCCGCTTTGATCTATATCTTTATTCCGGATCATAATCCGACTTTTGCCTGCATCGGGGCGATCGTCGGTATGGGAACGGATATGGAGACTTCCAGAAAAAGCGCAGGCAATCGTTTATTCGGGACGATCATAGGAGGTATGATTGGAATCGGTCTGTACTGGATCGAGTTTCTGATCTTTCCGGAAGGAAATGATTGGATCCGACTGCCCCTTGTATTTATCGGAATTATCGTATTGGTTTCCGTCAGTGTGCTTTGCCATTGGCCCGGCGGGGTTCAGGCGGGCGGTGTGGTGCTCTGCGTTATTTTATTTGATACGCCGGCACGGCATTTGGATTATGCCGTCTGGCGCGCGGTTGATACGGGGGTCGGAGTTTTTCTGGCGCTGGCGATCAATTCGCTGCTTTCCAGAGAGAGGATTGATAAGTGGTTTTCTCGTGGAAATGTTATGTAAACTAAAATGTGAGCAACTCTTTTCGTTTTCAAACAGTACAGCCGCTTTGATAGTAAGGTATTCCTGCGTGGCATGGAGAATTTCAATGGAACTAAAAAAATTAATGAACACTTTTCGTATGTTATTTTTGATTTCGCTATTGATAACGATAGGATTATTTATTGCATTGAAAAAAATGCCTATTAGCCAAGAAACAGATCATGCTACAGTTGTAAGCTGTAAACGCATTTCTCACACCACACCAACTTACGGCACTTACAACTACCGCTCCAGAAGGGGTTGGCGCGTGACTGTAAGGTATGGAGGACATGAAAACAAATGTTATCATTATGATGAAACAGCATACTATCGCCCCGGGATGCAGGTTCATGTCTATATAGCACCGGACGGAAGCCTCGGTTTCGATGAAGATATGGCCCGTGCAAATTCCATCTTAGGAAAAATGTATTTTGCATTTTTTGCCATTACAGGTATATTGTTTCTGGCATTTATGACCGTTTATGATAAAATCTGGAGAATAAAACACGGGAAACAAAATAAGGAAGGAAAGGTTTAGAGTATGATTTTAGAAGATGAGAAAAAGAAAATTATATTAAAAAAATTGCGGAAATCTGCAATGAAAAAGTTTTTTGCAATTTTGGTTATATCGTCAATTTTTGGGATTATCGTAATGCTTGTAATAAGCCTTTCAGGCGATGTGAATACAGACGCAAAAATGACTGCGTTTGGATATTTTGCATTTTTAATGTTTCTCTTCCAGCTTGATGATTTTCTGATTGCGGTCTGTATGCTGGTTGAGTGTTTGGCATTAAAAAAAGCGGAAATCAAATTTTATATTGTAAAAGCCAGTCAGATAAAACCTTCGCCATGGCCATTGCATCTTGGAAGCAGAATGTTTAATCAAAAATTAGTGGTTTATGAATATGAAGGAAAAAGCCGAACAAGATTCTTATGGGCAAATGTCATGGTACGCAATAAAGATTACAGACTGCTTTTGCTTGTGCCTGAAAATAAACACAAAAACATTTATGCATTTCCACTGGTGAATTTTGTGGATGTAATGAACTGACATAATTTTTTTGAGAAAGAAAATATGCCGTGGAACTTGACGGATATCAGGAACTGTGGTAGCATATAACCAATTTAATATAAAAACCTGTGAAGCGGAGATAACGGCAATGATGCCTGTACAGAGAGTCCGGAATGCTGAGAACCGGATGAGAAACAAGTTGTCAAATGGACCGCTGAGGGTGCAGTCAAATGCAATAAAATGCAAAGTATTCTGCAACGTGAGGCATACGTTAGCTGCCGGGGATATCATATATGCTATCAAGTATATTTATGCTGCTGAGCATATTAATGTTGTTGAGTATATTACGTATCCTGCAGAGTGCATGGCATAGCATATGCCATGAATCAAGGTGGCACCGCGAAAGTTTGATATTTTCGTCCCTGACAGAGTATTCTATTCTGTGAGGGGCGTTTTTATTTTATTACATGGATTTGCTGATATCTTATTTATGAATCAAGGAAGGAGACTGTTATGGAAATTAAGCCGGGATTAGAAGAGGTGAAAAGGATCGCTGCAACAGGTGAATATAAAGTTCTGCCGGTCAGCTGCGAGATTTTGTCGGATATCTGTACTACGATTGAGGCGATGAAGATTTTAAAGAAAGTATCGTCACACTGTTATATGTTAGAGTCAGTGGCGGAACAGGAAAAATGGGGACGTTATACCTTCTTAGGTTACGATCCTAAGATGGAGATCACCTGTACCGGCGGAGAGATGACAGCAGGCAGTATCCGTCTGAAGACAGAGGACCCGGCGCAGGTATTAAGGGATCTGCTTGCGGATTATAAGAGTCCCCGGTTTGATTATCTTCCGTCGTTTACCGGCGGACTGGTGGGATATTTTTCTTATGATTATATCCGTTATCAGGAACCTGCGGCAGCAGTGGAGGTGCAGGATGAAGAGGCATTTAAGGATCTGGATCTGATGCTGTTTGATAAGGTCATTGCATTTGATCATATCCGCCAGAAGATCATCCTGATCGTGAATATGCCGCTGGAGGACCCGGAGACCGGCTACAACAAGGCGGTGATGGAGTTAAAGCAGCTTTGTGAGCTTCTGCAGAATGGGGAAAAGAAGGAGGAAGCGGGCGGACATCTTCTGGATGAGGTGAAGCCCCTGTTTGACCGAAAGACCTATTGTGATATGGTGGAGAAGGCAAAGCGTTATATCCATGAGGGGGATATCTTTCAGATCGTATTATCTAACCGGTTAAGCGCGCCCTTTGAGGGAAGCTTGCTGAATACCTACCGTATTCTTCGGACGATGAATCCTTCTCCGTATATGTTTTATTTTTCCGGAACGGATGTGGAGGTGGCAGGCGCGTCGCCTGAGACGCTGGTAAAACTGGAAGATGGCGTTCTGCATACGTTTCCCCTTGCCGGCACCAGACCCAGAGGAAAAAATGAAGCGGAGGATAAAGCGCTGGAGAAGGAGCTGCTTGCGGATGAGAAAGAGCTTGCGGAGCACAATATGTTAGTCGATCTGGGAAGAAATGATCTTGGCAGGGTCAGCAGATTCGGCAGCGTGCAGGTGGAAAAGCTGCACAGCATTGAGCGGTATTCCCATGTAATGCATATTGGCTCCACGGTCCGGGGCGAGATTAGGGAAGGGTATGATGCGTTGGATGCCATCGGGGCAGTCCTTCCGGCAGGAACGCTTTCCGGCGCGCCGAAGATCCGCGCCTGTCAGCTGATCGGAGAATTGGAGAATAATAAGCGGGGAATTTACGGCGGGGCGATTGGTTATATTGATTTTACGGGAAATATGGATACCTGTATTGCTATCCGTATTGCGTATAAGAAAAACGGCAGAGTGTTTATCCGAAGCGGCGCGGGTATTGTCGCGGATTCGGCGCCGGAGAAGGAGTTTGAGGAGTGTATCAATAAAGCCAAGGCAGTAGTCAGGGCATTGGAGCTGGCAAAGGAGGTAAATGTATGATCCTGTTGATTGATAACTATGACAGCTTTTCTTATAACCTGTATCAGTTGATTGGTGAGATCGATCCTGATATCCGGGTAATCCGGAATGATGAAATGACCATCGATGAGATTCGTAAGCTGAAGCCGGACCGTATCATCCTGTCACCGGGACCGGGAAGACCGGAACATGCCGGCATCATACTGGAGGCAGCTAAGATCTTGGGAAAGGAGATACCGACCCTTGGAGTCTGCCTTGGACATCAGGCGATCTGTATGGCTTATGGGGCGACAATCACCTATGCAAAACGGCTGATGCACGGGAAGCAGTCGGAGGTGAGATTTGAGAAGGACTGCCCGCTGTTTGCCGGATGCCCGGATAAAGCCCCGGTGGCACGGTATCATTCACTGGCGGCGGACGAAAACACGCTTCCGGACTGCCTGAGGGTGACTGCGTTAACGGAGGATAATGAGGTGATGGCGGTGCAGCATAGGGAGTATCCGATTTACGGCGTGCAGTTTCATCCCGAATCCATTATGACGCCGGATGGGAAAAGGATGCTGTATAATTTTATCAAGCTGGACTTGGGTGTCAGTTGATCAGGGGTTATATAGATCATTATGAAAAGTTTCAATGAAAAGGTAATTGCGAAAGAGTTAAGTCCGGCTTACATAACTCTTTGTTTGAAAATAGTTGTTCCAAAAACATCATAAATGAAATCATTTTTGGAACAACTATTTCCAAACTTCGAGTTATGTAAACCTCGTGGACAGAATTGCGGAATAAAAAATGATAAGGAAATTGTTTTGAAAACACTAAATTTTAATAAGAATAAGAGGAGGAAAAGAGAATGATTAAAGAAGCAATTGTAAAGATCGTAAACAAGGAAGATTTAAGCTATGACGAAGCGTACACGGTGATGAATGAGATCATGAGCGGGGAAACGACGCCGACACAGAATGCGGCGTTTCTGTCAGCGCTTTCCACCAAGAGCGCTAAGGCGGAAACCACCAATGAGATTGCGGGATGCGCGGCGGCTATGCGGGATCATGCCACCAAAGTGGAGACCGGTATGGAAGTATTTGAGATCGTGGGAACCGGCGGGGATAATGCGCACAGCTTTAATATCTCCACGACTTCTGGGCTGGTAATCGCATCCGGCGGAATGAAGGTTGCAAAGCATGGAAACAGGGCAGCTTCCTCCAAGTGCGGAACGGCGGATTGTCTGGAGGCGCTCGGGGTGAATATCGAACAGAGCCCGGAGCAGTGCGTCAGACTGTTAGAGGAAGTGGGCATGTGTTTCTTCTTTGCGCAAAAGTACCATGCTTCCATGAAATATGTGGGAGCTATCCGTAAGGAGCTGGGTTTTCGGACCGTATTTAACATCCTCGGCCCGCTGACCAATCCGGGCAGTCCGAAGATACAGCTGTTAGGCGTTTATGATGAATATCTGATAGAGCCGTTGGCACAGGTATTGATGAACCTTGGCGTCAGGAGAGGCATGGTAGTCTATGGAAAGGATAAATTAGACGAGATCTCCATGAGCGCGCCAACCAGCGTCTGCGAGTTTAAGGATGGCTGGTTTAAATCCTACGAGATTGCACCGGAGGATTTTGGATTTGAGAGATGTACCAAAGCAGATCTTGTCGGCGGTATGCCGCAGGAAAATGCCGCGATCACCCGCGAGATCTTAAGCGGTCAGAAAGGGCATAAGCGCAATGCGGTGCTGATGAATGCGGGAGCAGGGCTTTATCTGGGCGGTAAAGCGGAGTCTATGAAGGACGGCGTCGCATTGGCGGCGGAGCTGATCGATTCCGGTAAAGCGATGGCAACATTGGAGAAGTTTATTGAGGTGAGCAATCAATAAAATTTGTAATATGATCGAACAGGGAGAATCTTCATGGCAAGGTTACGCGGAGGGTTGTGATGACGGAAAAAGAGAAGATGCTGTCGGGAAAGATATATGATCCGGCTGATATTACATTGGTGAAATTAAGGGAAAAGGCGCATGGTCTCAGTTTAAAATATAATCAATGTCTGGAAACTGATGAAAGGCGGGCAGAAATTTTAAAGGAACTGCTTCCTGCAATGGGAGAGCGGGTATATCTACAGGGACCGGTTCAGTTTGATTATGGTTGTTTTACGACCATAGGTAAAAACAGTTACGCGAATTTTAATTTTACCTGTGTAGATTGCTGTCCTGTGACAATAGGAGAAAATGTATTTATTGGCCCCAATGTATCTTTGCTGACCCCTGTTCATCCCATGAGGTTTCAGGATAGAAATATGTTTGCAAGATCAGATGGCATCGTAACGGATCGGGAATATGCAAAACCTATTACCATACAAGATAATTGCTGGATTGCCGGTAATGTTACAGTTTGTGGCGGAGTTACCATTGGCGCCGGTACTGTAATTGGAGCGGGGAGTGTAGTGACTCATGATATTCCGGCACATGTATTTGCGGCAGGCGTTCCATGTAAAGTCATAAGGGATATAACTGAGGCAGATGGCTTAGAGAACCATCCGGAATTGTTCTAAAATATAGACTATACGGGAGTAAAATGAAAAGACATATTTTACGTGGTATAAAGGTTGCAGTCGCCATAATTCTAATTTTTTGGCTTGCCCTATATATTAAATATCTAGAGGGTTATCAGTATTATGCTGTTCATGAAGTTGGTTCAATAAGTTTAAATTACGAATTTAACAGTGCGGAACGTTGGAATGATATCAGAAACATTTCAAGGGATTCTGTTTTACAATTTTTGGAGCGTTATCATGAGAATATTCAAGATGAAGAAGAATATCAAAAACTTTATCAGGCAGTTGAAAATCAGTCTGAGAGGGCTTTGTTTGTGATATCTCGTGGAGCGCCGATACGCTACTTTGAGTATTATCATGGTGATGATTTATATTGTCTTCCTGTGTATGGAGATGATCAGCTTGATAGACTTTATATTTATCGTGTATATCGCAAACTTCCGGAGATTGGGTGACGATGAAATGAGAGGTCTAGTTAGAAGTCCTTGACATTCATAGACTATCGTGATAGTATAGACTACAATAATAGTATAGACTATAATAATAGTAT
>JAIDPF010000084.1:21620-38809 GCA_029062895.1 Lachnospiraceae bacterium | reverse complement strand
TCTATCGTTTGATCGAGGTGAAGGTCTATGAAGGAAAATTAAAGCGGCAGCAAAGGATGGAAGATGAGGAATAGAAAGCGCGGATGCTGTTTCAGATAAGTAGAACCGGCTGATGTTCCGCATTTTGTATATGAACCGGACCGCTGTAGAATTGTTTGACATTGTAAATGAATGGGTGCATAATAAAACCGATAGTAACTCAGATATGATTTTCATTAACAAAAGGATAGCCAAGGAGAAAAAACCATGCAAAGTATGTTTAAATGTCCCTGCTGTAATGGGGAAATGGAGATTATCGCAGACGGGCTGGGACAATGTATCTATTGCGAGAGTAAGCATCCGCTGCCGAAAAGCTATGAGAATCAGTTAAACCGTGCCAATAAACTTAGGCAGGAAGAAATGAGGTTTGACGAGGCGCTGGAGCTGTATAAGGAGATCGTCAGCGAAGCTCCGGATGAGCTGGAGGCGCATTGGGGCGCGGTGCTCTGCCGGTTTGGTATCGAATATGTGGAGGATGCGCCTAAAAAGTTCAAACCCACCTGTCACCGGACGATCGAGACGTCCATTTTTGAAGATGTGGATTATCGGATGATTATGGAGCGCGCCGGAGAACAGCAGAAGGAACTCTATAGCAGACAGGCCGGACAGATCGACACTATTCAGAAGAAGATACTGGCGTTTCAGGCTACTGCAGAGCCATACGACATATTTTTAAGTTTGAAGGTGACGGACGACAGCGGCAGCAAGACGGTAGAGCGGGAGATCGCCATGCGTTTGTATGACCAGCTGAGCGATAAGTACCGTGTGTTCTTTTCGGAAGTCAGCTTAAAGAGTGAATATGCGGGAGAGGATTACGAGGCTGTCATTTATTCCGCACTGCGTTCTTCCAAGGTGATGATTCTGATCGCGGAAAATGTAGGAAATATGAAAGCAAAGTGGGTGCGTAATGAGTGGAGTCGTTACAACCGGATGGGAAAGGAAGATAAGGAGAAAAAACTCATCTGCCTTGTCAGGAAGGAAATGATTGATGACGATGGCTTCCCCATTGAATTTGCCGCTAAGGAGCACCTGTTTATCGGAGACATCGGTTATGAAACAGATCTGCTTCATAACCTTGATACATATTTTAAAAGGATCAGAAAAAAATCTGACGACGGCGCCGGTTCCGTCAAGGGGTTATCCGGTGAAAGAGACAGGAATCTGATTCTTGCGGAAAACGCCTTCCGGCAAAAGGATTACCAACGCGCGAAAGAGGCTGCTCACGAAGCAGCGCTGCGGGATTCCGATTGCGCAAAAGCGTACTGGTACCGTCTGCTGGCGTCCATAGAATGCGGGCCGGATGATGTTTTATCTGCGAAAGCCGATCTTTCAAGTTATGAAGATTTTGAAATATGCTGCAGATATGCGGAGGAAAAAGAACGGGAAGAATATATAAGGATCAGTGAGGAGTGCCTGAAAAACCTGAAACTGCAGGAAAGCTACGATCAGGAATATCAGAAGATCCTTTCTGAAATTTCTGGGCATGAGCAGGAAGTGACTGCTCTTAACCAAAAGATCGAGCACGGCAGCCAGATGGCTAAGGACAGGGTGATGAAACTGGATTCCGATTTTGGCTGGGCATTGGTCGGGCTGCTGTCAATGGTGGTTTTTCTGGGATATTCCTTTCTGGGGGAAATTTTAGATATTTCGGATACAAAAACATTATTGATCATATGGGGAGTGACGGGACTGTTGTCCAGCGTGGCGCTGGTCGTAGTGATTAATATTAATTGGCTGGATGAATTATTGGGTCTGTTTGAGGTCATCAAATATACGATCCTTGCAGCTGTTGCTCGTGTTGTCATACTGTTTGCGGTAATGCTGATTGCTCGTGTAACGATGTTAGGATTTGTTCTTGAGGCCTTGATTGCTCTTTATTTTCTGATTGTTTCTGTCAGGGGATTTTTCTGGATTTCCCGCGGGCAGAAGGGAAGGAAGCTAAATGCCGCAGGAGCACAGGAATATAATACTTTAAAAAATGAGATCCTTCAGGAAAGTAAGGATCGCCTGCTTAAGTTAAATAAACAGTATGGTAAAAGAGAACAAGAAATTGAGGGCAGCGTCAGCTTTGCTTCCGCTCAGGATCTGGAGAATTGGTTCACAGAAAAATATGAACAGGCAGGCTAACGGTACTTCTGGGGCAGCGATACCGTTATAGTGGCACCGCCGCCCGGCGTATCGGATATGGAGATGGTTCCTTTATGGATCTCCGTAATTTCTTTTGCAATGCTGAGGCCAAGCCCCTGATGTTTACGTGAAGTATGGGACTTGTCCGAACTGTAAAAACGGTCAAAGACTAATTTTTTGTTACTGTCCGGAATCCCGATCCCGGTGTCCGCGACGCTAAGAAGCAGATATCTGCCGTCATAGTCGCAGGAGAGAGTGATGCTCCCCTGTGTGGTATAGCTTAAAGCATTATCCATCAATATAATCAGCAGCTGCATTATTTTATTGCGGTCTAATGAACAGGGTGGGATACCGTCGGTGATATGGACATGGAATGTAAGCCCTTTTTCATACACAAGGCGTTCAAAATGGTTATAGCAGTCAATAATGATATCTTCCACATGTTCTTCAGATAATGACAGAGTCAGGACATTCTGATCCGCCTGCGCAAGACAGAGCATGTCTTCCATCAGTGCAGACATCCGTCTGCATTCGTCCTGTGCCACCGACTGATGGTGGTAAAATTCCGATTTGCTGGATTTGGTCATGGCCGACAGGCTGGACAGGATGATGGCAAGGGGCGTTTTTAATTCGTGGGATGCCACGGCAATAAAATCGTTTTGTTTTTGGTAAGATTCCGAGATCGGCCGCAACAGTTTCCGGATGGAAATAGTTGCGGCGGTGCACAGGACGATATCCCCACAGATGGTAATCAATACAATCAGGAGGATTGCGCGAAAGATTTCCTGCATGTTTTGCGCAATGGGGTACAGGATCGTAACAGTCAGGTCTGCGTTGTCGTTGTCGATCTGCGCAATGCTGATATAGAACCGGGTACGATCCATACTGCGATATCGGAATTCTATATGGCGGATGACATAGGCGGAACCGGATCCGGTGAAAGAAAAGCCATATTGCTCTCTGGCAGCCGTCTTTACCTCTTCGAGAAGCATATCGCTGTCAGCGATTCCGTCGGTGGCGCCAAACTGTGTAATTCGGTCATTGCTTTCGATAAAGATCTGATAGTTTTTTTCCGTATATTGATTAATAATATTGCTGTAAATGATAGGCGTGTTTTTGATATAGACAATAATATTGTTGATATCGTTGGTAAAGGCAGTCATCGTGGAGTCGGACATATTCCGGTAGGTCAGATAGGAATACAGGATCCCAATGACAGTAATAATCAGGGAAATAAAGACGGATGCATAGATTGTCAGCTTTCGTTCTGTTTTTTTAAATGCTGTTAATTGCGACATAATTTATATCCAACCCCGTGTATTGTTTTAATGATGAGGGCGCTTCCTATAGCTTTCAGCCTTTTTCTGAGAAAGTATATATAGTTATCAAGATTGCCGTCTTCGATCATGGCGTCTTCTCCCCATGCCTGCCGGATGATTTGTTCCCGGATTACGGTATTGCCGGCATCGGAAAGAAGAACCTCAAAAACATTAGCTTCCCGCTTGGAAAGCTGTACGGTTTGATCGTGGCATAAAATGGTATGGCTGGAAGGCTGATAAATAATATCCTCATAGTCATATTTTATGGTAGAAAATCTGGTATGGCGGATCTGAACCCTGATCCGTGCCATCAATTCGTTAAATTCAAAGGGTTTTGTAATATAGTCGTCAGCTCCGCTGTCAAGTCCGCTTACCCTGTCTGTCAGGGATCCGAGAGCGGTCAGGAGAATGACCGGCGTATTAATGGATTCTTTTTTTATTTTTTTTAATATCTCAATGCCGTCTATGTCCGGCAGCATTCGGTCTATGATAATAAGATCAAATGTGTTTTCGCAAAATGCCTGATATCCGCTCAAGCCGTTTTTGCGGATACAGCATTCCATGTTTTCTTTTTGAAACTGAAAAGCCAGTGACTGGCATAAGAGATCATCATCTTCTATCAGCAGTAATTTCAATTTTACTATCCTCCATGTCAGGGCGATCTAAACAGTTCTAGTGTAGCATATTTTTCCCAAAGCAGTAACCAGAAATGCAATTTAGATGAAAATTAGAGAAAATACGTCTGCGTTTAGAGATTCCTTTGATTTTTTAAACGGTGTGCGGAGGTATAATGGATATAAACAAAGGCAGAAGGGATCTAAGAGACGGGCAGGGTTATTGATATGAAATTAAATAAAAATTATCGTTTTCTTCTTTATATCATTCCCGGCATGGCTGGAATCATGATATTTATCATTATTCCGCTTCTGGATGTGATGAGGCGTTCCTTTATGGACGGAAGCGCTTCTTCCTTCGTGGGATTGGGGAATTATAAGGCTATTTTTTCCAATATGCCGTTTCGGCTTGCTGTGAAAAATACCTTATTTTTTGACGCGGTAAGTATTCCACTGATCTTTGTTCTGTCGCTGCTTCTGGCTTATACGGTCAGCCGTATGAAAAACAGTCTGATACGATTTGCGTTTATTGTTCCTATGGCTGTTCCGTCCAATGCAATGATGGTCGTATGGAGAATGTTGTTTGATGATGCGGGCGTTATCAACGGACTATTGACAGCATATGGGAGAGAGCCGGTTCATTTTATGACAGGCGAAGTTGCCATGTATTTGTTGATCGGCACCTATCTTTGGAAAAATATGGGATATAATATGCTGATATGGCTTTCTGCATTGGGGTCGATTCCGGAAAACATCTATGAGGCTGCAAAAATAGACGGCGCCGGATGTCTTAAAATATTTACCCGTATGGTGCTGCCCAATCTGCGGAAAGCGGCATATATCATTACGGTTCTGTCGCTGGTGAATTCGTTTAAGGTATATCGGGAAGTCTATCTGCTTGTGGGCGCATATCCGGATGAGAACATTTATATGCTGCAGCATTTGTTTAATAACTGGTTCTCCAAGTTAGACATTAATAAACTGTCAGCGGCTTCCTGTGTAACGGCGGTATTCCTCTTTGCATTACTTGGAATCCTGCTATGGGTCTCCAAGATTGAGCCTAAAGAAAGAAAGAGAGTATACTCTTGCGAAACGGATGATGCAGGGGAAGCATAAATTTGTAGATAGGCAATTGCAAAAGAGTTATGTAAACCCCATAGATAGATTTGTGGAACGAAAAATTATAAAGCAATTGTTTTGCAAACACCTAAAATTTCAGACAGAGAAAGGAGCGTGGCAACCAATATGATACGACGGATCGCAAAAAGCGTGGCTGTTTTCTGGGCGGTTATCTGTGTGTCACCGATTTTTATTATACTGATCGGAAGTCTGATGGGCAATGCGGAATTATACGGACTGATAGGACCGATCCTGGGAGAACGGGAAGGATATGCCGCATGGAGGATCATACCGCAGTATCCCACATTAAGAAATATTGTGGATCTTTTGCTGGATACGCCGGAATATTATGTCCTCTTTGGTAATTCCATTAAGCTTACATTGGCGATTGCCATTGGCCAGCTTTTATTTGCCGTACCGGCGGCATGGGGATTGGCAAGATACCGGGGGCGGCTGGGGAAGATCTTATATGCGATATACATATTCTGTATGCTGCTTCCTTTTCAGGTGACCATGCTGTCCCAGTATATCGTGTTGAATGGAATGAATATGATCAATACGCTATGGAGTCTGATTCTGCCAATGGTATTTTCAACATTTCCGGTATTTATTATTTACCAGTCTTTTGAACAGCTGCCTGATGAAGTGATGGAGGCTGCAAAGATCGACGGGGCATCCGGATTCAGGATATTTATAAGTATTGGCGTTCCTATGTCCAGAGAGGGGATTTTGGCGGCCATGCTTCTGGGATTTTTGGAATATTGGAATATGGTGGAGCAGCCGGTGGTGTTTATCAGGGACGCCTGGATATCGCCCCTTTCCATATATCTTCCGGAATTTGCGAGAGACAGTCTGGGAAGATCATTTGCATTTTCATTATTTAGTATGATTCCCGCCATTGTCGCTTTTGCGGCAGGTAGGAATGCCTTAGAGAATGGATTTTCAGTAGATGGAGGTTCGGTAAATGATTAAGAGGGGATATAAAGCATTAAACGGTATTGTCCGGGAAATAAAAAGGAAAATAAAGAGCCGGGATAAAACAGGAAACAGGAAGGTGCTTGTTGTATTTATCGTATGTGTAATTACGTGTACGTTTCTTTCAAGAGCAGCCAGCGCCATACTGACGCCTTATATTGAGACGGTTTCGCCTTCCACACAGCCCATAGAGCATATTGTCGTGATGGACGGTTGGGTAAGTTCGGGACGGGAACTGCAGATATACATACAAGAAGGATTTCTGATTGATGAAATCTATGTGACGGAAAAGGATCATATTGAACCGGGAACGGCGTTGCTGAAGTATAACACAAACATGCTGGAAGAAGAATATACAGCAGAAGGGCAGCAGATGCATCTGTGTGAACTGCAAAGGACAAATAACTGGCGGAATCGTTCAAATTTTGATCAGGCAAAAATTGATGTGGAAGCATATGAAACCTTGATCACGGAACAGGAGGATTATATCTATGGTCTGGAAAATGAGATTGAACAGGAGCGTCAGGAGAGGGAAGAAGCTATTGCTTATGAAGTAGAGAGGCTTAATATTCTGAATCTTTCCTTTCAGAATCAACTGACGCGACAGATGGAACAGGCAGAGATCAATTATTATAACGATCTGATCATGTCTAATAATATGCGTCTGCAGCAGCTGCAGACAGAAAGCATGCTACTTCAGAATTTTGAGGCGTCCGGTAATAAGGAAGAGTTATTAAGAATAGCAGAGAGCGATCTTGAACTCCTACAGACGGAATTAAACAATAGAAAGATAGATCTTGCAACGGCAGAGAGCGGTATTATGGGAGAAACCGATTCCTACCGTCTGAATACGGAAATAGAAGCACTGCAAAAACGGATGGAAGAACTTGATCTTCTGATTGCCGCAGACGGTATTGTATATTCCGATATGGAAGGAGAGATCATATCGGTCAATATCACGGCAGGCGGATATTCTACAAATACGGCAGCCTTTGCTCTAGCAGACAGTGAAAGCGGATTTTATATCAGCGCAGACGCCACGGAAGAGGATGTGAAATATATTTCGGAGGGTGCCAGAGTGGAAGTGATGTTGAGTGATAGTCAGGAAATGTGCTCCGTACATTCCATTAATTATGATGTTATAGACAATGTCTATCGTATCAGGATAGAGCCTGAAGGAGATGTCTATCGGCCTGGTATGAAGGTGGTGCTCAAATTTACCAGTAAGTCATCAGAGCAGGGATATTCCATACCGGTAGAAGCGGTCAGAAGCGACAGAAACGGAGCGTTTATACTGATTGTTGTGTATCGGAAAGGTATTTTGGGAGAAGAGATGGTTGCCGGACGGGTTCCCGTAAAGATACTGGATTCCAATGCATCCTATGCGGTGGTTTCAGGGGGACTGTCGGGGAAGGAGCAGGTCATCACCAGCAGCACTAAGCCGGTGGAAGCGGGTGATACTGTAAGATACAGAGAGTAGATTGAAAAATAAGATTGATATCTTATTTTTCAATCTGATCGCAGATGAGAAACCGCCTACGCGGATTTCTCATCGCGTGTCATCGCAGCAAGCTGCTCTGACATGGAGGAGTAGTGTGAAAAGTGTTTCACACGCCTATTTGAGCCGCAAAAGGAGGCATGGATATTAGTGAAAAAGATCATAATAAAAAGTATGCTGACGTGCGGAATGGTATTTCTGTGTTTTGTATGCTGGATACATATCAGCCGGCAGAAATATTTCTTTCAGGAAAAAGAGAACTATCAGGTAATCAGCGGAATGGAGGGGTTCGTCTATTCTGATCTGGTATCCGGCGGGGAATCCGAGGAATTTGTGAAAGGATGTTATTTTATTGAGAATGACCAGCAGGTTGAAGGGATCGTCCATCGTACTGCTGCGGTGACAGTAGTAGGGGAAAATA
Source organism: Lachnospiraceae bacterium (assembly GCA_029062895.1). Classification (GTDB taxonomy): domain Bacteria; phylum Bacillota; class Clostridia; order Lachnospirales; family Lachnospiraceae; genus NK4A136. Next base: position 30,697 of record JAIDPF010000084.1, on the reverse strand, counting down.
TAGATTCGGATATCCTGTTTCCCTCCTTTAATCGTCTGGCGTATGATGATGTTTCAGGATGTCTGCTGGATGCGGGGACGCTGTATGAATTGTTTGGAACGTCAGATACGCTTGGACAGACGGTCATTTATAAAGAAAGAGAGTACATGGTACGCGGGGTACTGGATGTGAATGTTCCGCTTATGGTCATCAGCAGTAAATTTGAGGATGATCAAAGTGTTGACGGGCTGGTACTTGATACGGCTGACGAGTGGTACCGCGATCAGTACGCAGATATTCTGAATAGTGTGTATGGATCGATGGGTCAGTCTTATTACCTGACTGACTATGTATCTGTGGCAAGGTGGATCGAAACACCGTCCAAATGGTCCGATTTTGATTTCTGGAGCAGCTATTGCGATGATATAAAAATGCGTCTGGAACATATCTTTTTTGACAACAAGGATATTACGGAACAGGTTTGTCTCAGAAAATCATACCAGATGACGGGGCTGCGGACAGTTCTGGTGCTTGTGGCAGTGGTTCTGATCGTCGGTTTGTTTAGGGTTATAGCCAGAGTGTTTTCTGGTATTAAGGAACGATAATTACGAAAGAGGTAAGTCCGGCTTACATAACTCTTTGTTTAAATATAGTTGTTCCAAAAAAATCATAAATGAAATCATTTTTGGAACATATATTTTCAAACTTTGAGTTATGTAAACCTTATGGACAGAATTGAGCAACGGAAATATCCCCAAAATTGAGTTTCGCAATTACCTAAAATGATTCGGGTGTCAAAAGGGACCTTTAAAGAAATGATATGACAAGCTGCACAAATCATAATCTGTGCATATGCATTGGAAGGAAATTAGAAATTCTTAACATTCCTATCCAATACCCAGCAATTTCGGAACACGATGTTCCGAAAAGGGGCAATTGAGCCATGGATGGCGAATTTGCCCCGTTTGCGTCCGTCTTCCACAACTTAAATTAGGAATGTTTAGAAATTCTTATTTCCTTACAGGGGCATAGGCACAGATTATGATTTGTGTAGCTTGCCGCCTCAAAATTTATAAGGGTCCTTTTGACACCCGAATCCTAAAAAATAACAATGAAAGAGAGGAGACAAGATGGGACAAAAAAAATTCAGAAAAAATATACTCCTGTGCCTTTTGACTGTTTTTGTAGTTTTGATGACAGGGTGCGGGAAGGATGAGGTACAGGATCCATTGAATCCAACGATGGAAACGTCGCTATTTGTGTATCAATATACACAGATCGATAAGGTATCCGATCTGGATGGTTCCAATGCGTTCTTTCAGACGATGAAAAAGACGGAGGATGGATTTATCATTCTTTATGTGGATGATGAGGGGAATATTGTTGAATGTCGTACGTCTGACGGGGGAGCTACTTGGGATAAACAGATGGTAGCCTCGGATCTCATAGAAAAGGGAACTTTGAATAGTTTCTTCTCCAGAAGCGATATGAATGAAGCGGGTGAATATGCTGTTCTTGTTGACGGTTATCAGGTGGTATATATAAACGAAAGTGGGAGCAGTATAATTGCGGAAAATAAAGCGGGTGTTAATTTTGTGCGTTTTAATGCGGCAGGAGACGCCATACTGGTCGGTAGCGATTATAATGTTGAGGAATACGGGGTGGATGGCAGGCTGATCCGGTCCTATCCCGTAACAGACATCATAGATATATGTTGTACGGAGAGTGAGATCCTGTTTTTGACCCTTGACGCTATTAAGGTCTATGATGAAGCATCGGGGGAATTGGTTTTGGAAGATTCCGCCTTTAACGAATATTTATCGGAAGATTTGCAGACTGCTTATAACTGGTCTAAGTCTTGGGACATTTTCAATGCCCATGAGGTCATGCGGGCAGATGGGAACGGTGCGGTGACGATTCTCTTGGATTCCGGTATGTACCGGTATGTGGTGGGTAGTTCCGTGATTGAGTGCATTTACCGCAGCAGGGATTTTAAAACCGAAAATATTGAAGGGGCGTTCAGTTTTGTACAGGATGGGGAAATGTTTTATCTGCTAGGTTTTTTTAAGGATAGCAGCACCATTTATTTCCTGTGCTGCAGCGAGACGGATGAGGCGGTGGAGCTGGTGGAAAATGTACCTGTCAGGGAGATCACCATATATACTTTGTATTCGCAGGAATATCTGGATGAGACCGTCAGACAATTTGAAGATGAATATCCCGACATTAAGGTCAATATTGAAGTCGGACGTGAGGAGGGAAGCAATACGACCTTTACGGAAGCTGTCAATGCACTGAACACGCAGCTTCTGGCAGGTAATGGACCGGATATTATACTGATGGATGACTTGAACTATGCTGCGTATAGGGACAGTGGCATGCTGGCGGAACTGTCCGGCTTGTATGATGAGATTTTGGAGGAGAATCCGGAATGCAATACCACGTTCTTATCCTGTTATCGTGGGGAAAACGGTGAGATCTATGCGATACCGTCGCAGTTTGGAGTTACGATGATATCTGGGCCTTCGGACAGTATGGATTCCTTGAATAGTCTGGAAGGGCTTGCAGAATATATTCAAAACAGTCCTTGCCCGAATCCGGAATATGGCAACGATCTGAATATCTATGATGTTACGGGATTGTTCCAGACGCTGTATCCGGCATATTCCTATAGAATATTTGGCAATGGAGAAAGTTATGACAGACAGGAGTTGGAAAAGTTTGTATCCGGATTTAAGGAAGTATGGGATGCCCTGATGGAGCATACAACGGATGAACAGATTCGGTCATGGGAAAATTCTGCTGAGCAAGTCAGAGGGGTGTATTATAATGTCGCTGATCGGAGTTATGGACTGGTAGATGTCAATTATTATTATGGCTTGTATGTGGAAAACAGGCAGGCAGAGTCTGGCCGCAGCATCGGATTGTATAACTTCAACTATTATTCTGATATATTTTATTTAATATACATGACAAGGGAATACCAACATGAAACATATGATGTGTTTGCATATGATGATGTCAAAACATTTACTCCGATAATGGTCTATTCTATTAATGCTAAAAGTGAAAATATGGAAGCGGCGGAACAGTTTATAAAGTATATGTTAAGTACGGAGGTTCAGAGCAAAATAGCAATGGGTTATTATATTGGTAATGGGGAGCATCCTTACGGCATGCCGGTAAATATGAGAGGCCTGCTTAACACATATCAGGATCTGGAAGAAGCATTTATAGATTGGCAGGAGCAGAATCCGGGGATGAATGTATTCTTTGATGGAGAACAGGAGTACTATATGTCCGTTCTTGACAGCCTTTCGGTTCCGACCTATCGGAATGCGATTCTGGAGGAAAAGATCCGCATGAATCTGGAGCGTTATCTGGATGGCGAAATCACGCTGGAACAGTATATGGAGGAAGTTGATAACGAGATTACCCTGTATATGGAGGAATAATTTGCCTAAATAAAGTATTAGGTAATTGCGAAAGAGTTAAGTCCTTAAGCCTCAGGACAGAATTGTGAAACGAAAAATGATAAAGCAATTGTTTTACAATTACCTAATATAAAAATGAAAAGGGGGGACAAGATGGGACAAAAAATCATAAAAAATATACTCCTGTGCTTTTTGACCATTCTTATAGTCTGGATAGCAGGGTGCGGGAAGGATGAGGCGCAGGATCCATTGAGTACGGCAATGGAAACGCCGCTTTCTACTTACCGGTTTACAGAGACCCATGAGGTGACAGGTGTCAACAGCGGAAACGCATTTTTTAAGGCAATGGAAAAAACGGAAAGCGGATTTTGTATTCTTTATATGGATATGGAAGGGCAGCTTCGTGAGTGCCATACTGCTGACGGGGGAGCGACATGGAAGGAATCCACTGTCGATCTGGATATTGTAGGTGGAGCGTATTGGTCGGCAACAGGGTGCGACATTAACGCGGTGGGCGAATACGCCGTTCTGATTATGCAGATGAAGGAAGATTATGAATTTTCAGGTTTTCAGGTGGTATATGTAGGTAAAAATGACAGCCGTCTGATTGCGGAGTATGCCGACGGAGTGCAGGCAGTACGTTTTAATGCGGCAGGGGATGCAATCCTGGTCTGTACCGATTATGAGGTTGAAGAATACGGTGTAGATGGCAGGCTGATCCGTTCCTATCCTGTTACCGGTGTAATGGATATATGTTTTGTGGGACAGGAGATTGTTTTTTTGACAAATGATGCCATCAGGGTTTATGACGGGACTTCCGGGGAAATGGTTACCGAGGATTACGCATTTCACCAGGCTATGGCGGAGGAACTGCAGGAGACGGATGGCCTTACTTCATCATTTAATGTGCTTGATTCGCATAAGCTGATGCGTTCCGATAAGAATGGGGCGGTAATGATCCTTCTGGAATCCGGCATGTACCGGTATATACCGGGCAGCGCTGTGATAGAGTGTATCTATAATACAAGCAGGAGAGGCGTTGACCGGCTCGACCATACGCTCAGTTTTGTGCAGGAGGGAGATCTGTTTTACCTGTCAGGATATTTGGAAAATGATAATACCCTGTATTTTGCCTGCTGCAGTGAGACGGATGAGGCGGTGGAGCCGGTGGAAAATGTGCCTGCCAGGGAAATCACGGTATATACGCTGTATTCGGAGGAATATCTGGAATATTGCGCCAGAAAGTTTGAGGAGGAATATCCAGATATTAAGGTCAATATTGAAGTCGGACGGGAGGAAGGAAGCAATACAACGATTCCGGAGGCGGTCAATGCATTGAATACGCGGCTTCTGGCGGGCGACGGACCGGATGTCATACTGATGGACGATTTAAACTACGCGGCGTATCGGGACAGTGGTATGCTGAAAGAACTTTCCGGTCTGTACGATGAGATCCTAAGCGAAAATCCGGCAAGCAATACGGCGGTTTTGTCCTGTTTCCGGTCGGATGACGGCACAATATACGCGATACCGTCGCAATTTGGATTTACCATGATTTCCGCGCCTGCGGACAGCATAGATTCCCTGAACAGTCTGGAGGGGCTTGCGGAATATATTAATCAATCCAGCCCGAATCCTGAGTTTAGTAACGACCTGCGGATCTATGACGCGAAGCAGTTATTCCAACTGCTGTATCCGGCGTATTCCCACAGAATCTTCGGCAATGGGGAGAGTTATGACAGGCAGGAACTGGAAAATTTTATGTCCGGTGCAAAAATGGTGTGGGACGCCCTGATGGAGCATACTACCGACGAGCAGATACGGGAATGGGAAATCTGGGTTGCCGAGCATAGGGAAGAACATGGGGAATGGGTTTACTCTAACACACTCTATTTGCTTCAGGGACTGGTTGACGAATGGCATTCACTTGGATCGATGGCAGACTGGCTTTACACAGAGGAAGGGGGAATGCAGCTTTATTCGGGCCGCAGCATCGGATTGTATAATATTACCGGTGTCTACGAGATACGGCCTATCTGGCATATGACATACGAATACCCGCAGGAGACATATGATATCTTTACTGTTGATGGGGTTAAGACATTTACGCCGCTGTTGATTTATTCTATAAATGCCAAAAGTGAAAATACGGATGCGGCGGAAGAATTTGTAAAATATATGTTAAGTACAGAGACGCAAAGCGACAGTGCATGGGTCGATGTCAAGCGGAACTTTGAGCATAAACGCGGTATGTCAATCAACATGGAGGTTTTGCAAAATCTGATGGAAGATTACAAACGATCTATGGAATACCGTAATCCCATGCTTTCAGATGAAGTGATAGACCGCGGTATGGAGGTGGTTGGCAGCCCGTTGGTTCCGACATACCGAAATGCGATTCTGGAGGAAAAGATATTTGCGGACATGGAAGAGTATCTGAACGGCGATATTACGCTGGAACAGTATATGGAGAGAACAGATAATGCGATCATGCTGTATATGGAAGAATGATAAAGTATGTAAGCGGGAGGAAATAAGATGGAACAGAAAAAAATTAGAATAAATATACTTTTTAGCCTTTTGACCATTCTTATAGTCTGGATGGTAGGGTGCGGGAAGAATGAGGCGCAGGACCCGTTGAATACGGCAATGGCAACGCCGCTTTCCACATATCGTTTTACGGAGACCCATGAGGTGTCTGGCTTAAAAAGCGGCAGTGGGTTTTTCCGGACCATGATAAAAACGGAAGATGGGTTTAGCATTCTTTATATGGATATGGAAGGAAATCTTTCTGAATGTCATACAACCGACGGGGGAGCCACATGGAATGAGACAGAGGTGGCGTTGGATTTTGTAGACGGAGAAAATTGGTCCGTTTCAGAGAGTGATAGGAATGCGGCGGGTGAATATGCGCTTCTTATTATGCAGATGAAGGAAGATTATGAATTTGATGGTTTTCAGGTGATGTTTGCGGGCAAAAACGACAACCGTCTGATTGCGGAATATGATGACGGGATATCCAAAATTTGCTTTAATGAGGCAGGAGACGCCATACTGGTCTGTACCAAATATGAAGTTGAAGAGTATGGATTGGATGGCCGACTACTTCGTTCCTATCCTGTGACCGACGTGATGGATATGTGTTTTATAGGACAGGAAATTGTGTTCCTCACGAATGACGCTATCAGAGTCTATGACGAGACCTCCGGGGAAATGGTTACTGAAGATTCTGGATTTCATGAAATGCTGGCGGATGAGCTTTCTCCGTCTAATGACGTGCTCAATAACCATGAGATGATGCGTTCTGATGGGAACGAGGCGGTATATATTCTCTTAAATTCCGGTATGTACCGTTATGTTCCGGGCAGTTCGGTAATAGAGTGCATTTATAGTACAAGCAAAAGCGGCGTTGACAGGCTTGATAATACGCTCAGTTTTGTGCGGGAGGGGGATCTGTTTTATCTGTTGGGTTATCTGGAAAATGATGATACCCTTTATTTCCTGTGCTGCAGCGAGATGGATGAGGCGGTGGAACCAGTGGAAAATGTGCCTGCTGAAGAGATCACCGTATATACTTTGTATTCGCAGGAATATCTGGAGTATACTGTCAGGCAATTTGAAGAGAAATATCCTGACATTAAAGTCAATATAGAAGTTGGACGGGAGGAAGGGAGCAATACCACCATTGCGGAAGCGATCAATGCATTGAACACGCAGCTTCTGGCGGGAAACGGACCGGACGTCATCATTATGGACGATCTGAACTACGCTGCCTACAGGGACAGTGGCATGCTGAAAGAACTTTCCGGTCTGTATGAAGAGATTGTGAGTGATAATCCGGGAATTATTACAACGATTTTATCCTGCTACCGCACGGAAGATGGTGAACTCTACGCGATACCATCACAATTCGAATTTTCGGTCATATCTGCACCTATTGACAGCATAGATTCTTTGAACAGTCTGGAAGGGCTTGCAGAATATATTCAAAACAGCCCGTGCCCGAATCCTGAATTTGGCAATGATCTGCGGATCTATGATGCGAAAGGATTGTTTCAACTGTTATATCCGGCATATTCCTCCAGAATCTTCGTAAATGGGGAAAGCTATGACAGGCAGGAACTGGAAAATTTTGTATCCGGTATGAAAAATGTTTGGGACGCCCTGATGGAACATACCACAGAGGATCAGATCCGGGAATGGGAAGCTTTGGTTGATGAGACAGAGGAAGAGTCGGGGGATTGGGTTTACTCTAACACATACTATCTGATGCAGGGACTGGTTGACGAATGGCGTTCCTTGGGGTTGAGTGGAGGACCCTTGATCAGGGAGGAACCGGAAATGCAGCTTTATTCAGGACGCAGTATCGGATTGTATAATTTTACCAGTGAGTTTCAGGTGGAGGATATCTGGCATATGATGAACGAATATCCCCATGAAACATATGATATCTTCGCTATTGATGACGTTAATACATTTACGCCGCTGATGGTCTATTCCATTAATGCAAAAAGTGAAAACACGGACGCGGCGGAAGAATTTGTAAAATATATGTTAAGTATGGAGACGCAAAGTAATATAGGGGGCGAATATGACTACAACTTTGAGCATAGATTTGGTATGTCGGTCAACATAGAAGCGTTGCTAAGTCGGGTAGAAACATTTAAGTACTACAATAATGGAAATCCCATTCCGGTTGCTCCGGAGGGAGAGACAGAGCGCTTTAAGGATCTGCTTGGCAGCTTTTCGGTTCCGACTTACCGGAATGCGATTCTGGAGGAAAAGATATTTTCGGGATTGGAAGATTATCTGAATGGCAGGATCACGCTGGAACAGTATATGGAGGAGACGGATAATGCCATCACCCTGTATATGGAGGAATAAATAATCATTTTTACTATTCGCGGAGGAAAATAAGAAAGGGGCATAGGTTGAAAAAGAGTAAAGTTACAATAGTGATAGCTGTCATTATCGGTATCGTATTGATTTTTTGGGGCGTAAATAATGTGTTGGACGCCTATGCAAGATATCAGAGGGAGGAGCAGCTGGCGGCGTCGGTTGATCAGGCTGCAGATGTTATCGATACGCAGTCGGTCAATCAGGCAGCAGGCGTACAGCAGTTTCCGGACCATTTGCAGAGTCTGATACAGACGATTATGGAATCACCGGAAGAAAGCGGCATATGCGGGGAACATCTGGAATGGTATTATAAGGATGAAGTACTTGTCATTGTTGGAACGGGGAAAATGGATGGATATGCATATTCTGTGCGCAATGCGCCATGGTATGACGACTTACAGAATCAGATAGGTTGCGTTATCATAGGGGAAGGCGTTACGAGCATTGGCAACAGAGCATTTTCAGGCTGCATTAATCTGACAAAGATCGAGATACCAGACAGCGTAACGAGCATTGGCAATGCAGCATTTAGTGATTGCAGCAGTTTGACGGAAATCGAGATGCCGGACAGCGTTACGAGCATTGGCGAGAGTGCATTTGCCGGATGCAGAAGCTTAACAGAATTTACGATGCCGGATGGGGTTACGAGCATTGAAGATGAGGTGTTTTGGTGCTGTAGCAGCTTAAAAGAAATCACAATACCGGATAGCGTAACGTGTATTGGCAGCGAGGCATTTGAATGGTGCGGCAGCTTAAAAGAGATCA
>JAIDPF010000084.1:0-21520 GCA_029062895.1 Lachnospiraceae bacterium | reverse complement strand
GAGGCATTTGAATGGTGCGGCAGCTTAAAAGAGATCACGATACCCAACAGCGTAATCAGCATTGACGAGGACGTATTTCTGGACTGCAGCGATATGACCATTTACTATAGCGGCGATACCCTTGATGCTTATATCGACAGTTATAGCAGCGATTGGGAAGCAAATAATATCGTCTGGGTCAAACAGTAAGAAGAACAGTTTCTTATGTGATTTTATTTCATAAAACAATTGTATCCTAAAGATCAGAATGATATAATAAAACCGTTTGCGGGAGAATTGCAGATACGAAAATAAAATCCGGAGAGGAGCTGTATCAAATTATGAAAGCAATGGAAACAGAAAAATTTAAAAAATTTGGTTCATCTTTTTTTCTGCTCTTATTTGGGGTAGGATTTGGACTTCCCTTTTTGATTTCCCTGATCAGAGAGCTTGTAAGGGGAGATTTCCGGTGGGGTGTTGTTCTGATGTTAAGCATTGTTTATTCCGTTTTAGCATGGATCTTTCTGTTGATGGCGCTTGCATGGGGAACCTTTACGTCGTTTCTGACAAAGAGCGCTTATAAGCGTGTGGATTCACTTCCTTACTCGTTTAAAAGTTCTTTTCAGGGAAGAAACGGCAGGCTGCTGATCGATGTGGAACATGGAATGATTGGGTTTATTTCGACATATAATCCGTTTGAAATCCAGATTTTCAATGCATCCCGTATTGGAAAAGCGGAGACGATTGCGTCGACAATGACAGGAGTGCGTTTTGTGTTTGAGCTGGATGGTAAAAAAATAACCATGTACACCTTATTAAGCAACAGAGCGGTCAATCTGAAGTCAGGTATTGGCGTTGAGGCAATATCCAAAGCGGATACTTTTGTGGAACTTCTGATGGCGGCAAAGAGAAGGGCAGAGGGAGGTGTCTAGGGAATGGACCTCATCGATTATCTGCCAGCCATTGTGATACTAATTTTCATAGTAGCGATAGTGGTTGCCTTAATATCGATTGCAAAGGAGCGGCAGCGGGAGAAAAGAGGGGTAAGCGCCTGCATCTACTGTAAGGCGGACGCTCCTAGAATTTCGCAGCATACATACCTTTTTCTCCTGCCTGTCTTTTTTGGGGCGACTTATGACGATGCTCAGAATTATCTTCTTTCCCATATGAAACCCATAGGGGTAACAGAACAGATTCCTACCGGCATGAGAGCCTGTTACGTGGAGGTTTTTCTTTGCCCGCGATGCGACAAGAAACATGTGGTGGTTAGGGACTTCTTAAGAGTGCGGGGCGAGGACCATATACAACGGATTTATCGATTTCCCTATGAAGCTTTCCGCCCATTGTTGGATGGATGGGAGCAGAACTACGCTAATTGACCACTTTGTGGTCAATTTGACTGCTTTGCGGATAAATGGCAGCGAGTAAAAAACATTCATAGCATGGAGGCAAATCATGAAAAAGAAAATAGTAAAGGCTTTAGAATTTGTGGCGGTGATTGCTGCATTTGTAATTGCCGCTTTGGTTATAAAGAATCTCAGTGTGGAATCCTGGCTGATGGGTAAAGAGGAACCTGTCACTCTGGCAATGACCGAGGAAGGGCTTAAGGAGGATTATATCGGACTGCCCGCGGCGGATGATATTCCCCGTATCGAGGACGCAGAGATGTGGGAGGACACGTGGCAGACCAGTTGTGTAACCATTGAACCTATAAACATCATATCCACGGGAATCGGAGTCCGTCACCCATGGGTTTCAGCTTATAGCAATTCGGGCAGGAGAGGCGGTCCCAGAAAACGTGCGGATGTTACCAACATGGTCTTGGACATTATAGGAGAATATGGGGAGTATTATCTGATCCAGCTTCCGGATGACTCCTATATTCTTGCTCAGATGCCTATAGATGTTGCCAGAAGGCTGAAGGCGGGAGAGGAAATCACCCTTCCCGTGGGAAGAAAAACTGCTGCCAACAGTCAGGCCGTTTCTGAGATTAAAGATCTATGCCGGGAATATGATGTGGATACCACAGGCGTGTTTTATTGCATCAACGATGGATGGAATGAAGAACACAGCACCCTTGCTCAGCTTCTGCGTCTGGGGATCGGAGCAGTGATTGTTCTGGTGTTAGGGACCATCTTTATTCTTGCGATCGACAAGGTGTTTAAGGTAAAAGATTGATCATTAATGAGCGATATGATAAATCAAATAAAAGCAAAAAGACAGCCTCGGGTGGCTGCCTTTTCTTTTGGGATAATTTACTGCCTTATGATAAAAAATTAATGTTTATCGTTAAAAAGTTATTGACAAAGTGAAATTTAGAGATTACAATATATTTAATGATAAACATTAAATAATTATCATTTAACAAATAAAATTAAAAGGTGGGGATTGTATTATGAAACAAGATGCTATTTCAAAAATTAACAAAGTGGGTGAGGTTGCCTCGATTATTACTGTTATTGCCAAAATATTAATTATCATTGCGTTGATTGTCGTTTTTGCATTGACCGTGGCGGCTGGGTTTATTCCGAAAGATTTTCTTACTGTAAGTGGGGACAGTAGAATTCAGGTCGATATCAATTTTGCTTCTTTTGGTAAAAAGCTTACGGATGAGGAGGTCATACAAGGCAGGCAGGAAGTAGAGAAAATTCTTGAAGAAGAAGCTGCTGACGATGCGGACTACAGGATCAATGCGATTGATATTAATCATGACAGTATTTACGTAGACGTTACTACTGCAACTGATAGTATAGATGTTAATCTGCATAATCTTGTCTGGGTACTGTTATTTTGCACCTTTTATTTAGCTATGACTCTGGTAACGTTATTCTTTATCGGTTTCCTTTTTAAGGCTTTTCAGAACTGCGAATCGCCCTTTGAACAAAATGTGATCAAAAAAATGAGAAACCTTGCCTTTTCTTTGATTCCATGGACGGTTTTATCCTCAGTAAGCGGTACGGTTATCAGAAGTTTTTTTTCAAAAAGCTTTCAAATTAGCTTTGGAATTGATTTGAAAATAGTTATGGTTGTTTTGATTATTCTTGCTCTTGCTTATATTTTCCAATATGGGGCAGTATTGCAGCAGGAATCGGATGAAACATTGTAGGTTTTGGAAAGGCATATGGTTAGAATGAAAAATCAAAGATTTTTCATTCAGCAATTTGAGTCAGAGCCTCAAATTGCTTTGATCGCAGATGAGAAACCGCCTGCGCGGATTTCTCATCGCGTGTCATCGCAGCAAGCTGCTCTGACATGGAGGATTAATATGGGAAAAATTATATTACGATTAGACCGCGTCATGGCGGACCGGAAAATGAGCCTCAACGAACTTTCAGAAAGGGTTGGCGTATCTAACGTCAACCTTTCCAAAATGAAAACCGGAAAGATCAGTGCCATTCGTTTTTCTACCTTGGAGGCAATCTGTGAAGTATTGGACTGTCAGCCGGGAGATATTCTGGAATATGATAAAAGTGCAGGTAAAAGCGAAGAATTATGATATAGGGAAAAGTTATGGTGGTGTTTAGAAATTTCTGGATTTATTGGCTGATCCGTGATAAATTATAATATGATACGAGAAAGTCTTTTTGTATTTATCGTCTGATACAAAAAGAATTTTTGCATCTATTTGTGGACATGCTTAAAACGATGGCAGGAACAAAAATACTCCCCGTCTGCTGTATTAAGGAGTTAGACTGAAAAATAAGATTGATATTTTATTTTTCAATCTGATCGCAGATGAGAAACCGCCTGCGCGGATTTCTCATCGCGTGTCATCGCAGCAAGCTGCTCTGACATGGAGGATTAAGAGGAACATAATCAATGAAACCGGAAAAGAAAAAACCCAGAATCTATGTCTGCCATACCCTATACCATGTATATGTCTCTCTGCTAAAAGAGATGACGATGTATCAGGAAGATGGCAAAGCGGATATTGCGCTGAGCGATATCTTTATGGATTTTGGAGATCTGGATAGGCGGCTTTCCAAAGCAGATATTTTTGATCAGGTTTACCGTCTGCATGAAGTCAGAGACCGGGATATCCCCGGACTGATGAAGTATAAGGAGAACCACCATAATGTGTTGATCCACCTGATAAACCGGTTGATCTATACAAAAAAATACGGCAAAGCCCAGGATCAGTTTTTTACCATCGACTTTAAACAGTATCAGGACATCTTTGTGTATTGTGATTCGGATGCCATCGGTTATTATCTGAATTATCATCATATCCGTTATCATGCGGTGGAGGATGGACTGGATTGTCTAAAACACTTTGATGCGGCGCATCAGGATAATGAAGGACATTTTGCGTTAAAAGCATTTTTGGCAAGGCATAATCTGATATTTATACAGAATGGGTATAGTAAGTATTGTATTGATATGGAGATCAACGATGATTCGTTTATTAAGTATCGATTTGATAAATATAAGGTGATCCCCCGGAAAAACATGGAAGAATCCCTTACTTCGGAGCAAAAGCGGACAATGCTTGGGATATTCCTGCCGGATGCAGATGAGATCATCCGTAGGCTTGCAGGCTGCGAGGATTGTATATTGTTTCTGACAGAAGCGTTTCCTGACGTCACGTCGATCCGGGAGCAGGTGGCGAAGGAGATCATCGGGGAACATTGTAAGGGATATCAGGTGGTGATCAAGCCCCATCCGAGGGATGACGTGGATTATGAGAAACTGTTTCCGGAATGTATCGTAATACACGGAAAGTTCCCCATCGAGGTGCTGAATTTTATCGAAGGGATTCATTTTAAAAAGGCGATTTCCATTATTACATCGGTGATGTCCAGTATCCGGTTTGTTGAGGAGAAGATCAATCTGGGACCGCATATCTGGGATAAATATGAGCCGGAGGAAAATCATATCCTGATGAACCAAAAATGGGACGAATTGCATCCGGGCGGGGGAGCCTATATAGAATCTTCCTAGTAAATAAATATCTTAGGGAAGGTAAGTGCAGATATGGAAAGAAGAGAGAACCAACATGCTTAAAATTATAAGAAAAATCAATATATTAATGGATAAGAAACAGAAACTGTCAATGTTTAAGCTGTTTGTCATGATGGTGATCTCCGCGGTGCTGGAGTCGGGGGCTGCCCTGATGGTAATGCAGGTGGTGACGATCATCCTTTCACCGGATGACCTTGCCCAGGGGAAGATCTATCAGAGCATCTGCAGCCTGCTTGGAATCGGAAGCACAAAGACTTTTTCGGCATTGGCGATTCTTTTTCTGGTTCTTTTATATGTTGTAAAGAATCTGTTCCAGTTCTTTCAGCAGAAATATATGTACCACTTTATTTTTTCCAATCAATTTAAAACGTCTTCCAATCTTATGAAGAACTTCGTAAGACGTGATTATGAATATTATCTCAATGCGGAAACAGCAGTGATCCAAAGAAGCATTACCGCCGATGTCAGCAATATGTATGCGCTGATCATGTCTGTGCTGCAGATCGCGGCGGAGGCCATCGTATCGGTATTTCTGGCAGTCACGCTTTTTATCAAAGATCCGGTGATGACCATCGTCTTAGCGGTTGTGCTATTGGTGACCCTTGTGGTGATCAAGAATATCATCAAACCGATCATGAACCGGACCGGCAAGGAGAATCAGGACTATGGCGCGGCGATGTTTGCAAGGATCGCGGAGACGATACAGGGGATCAAAGAGATCAAGGTGGCAGGCCGTGAACAGCATTTTATTGAGGAATACTGCGAGGTGGGCGAGGGTTATGTAAAAGCCATGGAACGACAGAATATGTTTAATAATACGCCGAAGCTTCTGATAGAGACTGTTTGTTTTGGTGCACTGCTTTCCTATATCGCGGTATTGATCCTGTGCGATGTGGATGTATCCGGTATGGTATCGTTGCTTGCCGCTTTTGGTATTGCGGCTATGAGACTGCTGCCCGCAGCCAGCAGGATCAATAACCAGTTGACAAGCATGGCGTTTAACGAGCCGTTTTTCTTCAATGTCAGCGATAATCTGATCGAGGAAACGGATGAGGAACATACCGATCTTTCTTATGCGGTGGTTGCGAAAGAAAAGCTTCCGGTGACCAGAGAGATCAAGCTGGAAAATATCACGTATCATTATCCGAATTCAGAAAAACTGATTTTTGACAAAGCGAATGTAATCTTTCCCATTGGCAAGTCCATCGGAATCGTGGGGACCAGCGGCGCAGGCAAGACGACGATCATTGATATCCTGTTAGGACTGCTGAAACTGCAGGGAGGAAGCGTTAAGGCTGACGGTGTCGATATTGAAGAACATTACAGGGAATGGCTTGCCAATGTAGGTTATATTCCCCAGATGATCTTCCTTCTGGACGCGGATATCCGGAAGAATGTGGCATTTGGCGTGCCGGAGGAAGAAATCGATGAGGAAAAGCTTTGGTATTCGCTGAAAGAAGCCCAGTTGGATGAGTTTGTGAAGTCTCTGCCAGAGGGAGTCCATACGGGCATCGGTGAGCGCGGCGTCAGGCTTTCCGGCGGGCAGAGGCAGAGAATCGGTATCGCAAGGGCGCTTTATAATGATCCTGAGGTGTTGATTCTGGATGAAGCCACTTCTGCTCTTGATAATGATACGGAGGCGGCGATCATGGATTCCATCAACCGGCTTCATGGAAAGAAGACGCTGCTGATCATAGCCCACAGATTGCAGACGATTGAAAAATGTGATATGGTATTTAGGATTGAGAATGGCTCTATTATCGGGGAGCAGGCCTGACTATGGGAAAGGAAAGATTTTAAGATATACTTATGGATGACAGATTTACAAGGACAAGGATGCTGCTGGGCGATGAGGCAATGGAGCGGCTGGCTGCGGCGAAGGTGGCGGTATTTGGTATCGGAGGCGTGGGAGGATATGTTGTGGAAGGGCTGGCGAGAAGTGGGATCGGCTCTTTTGTTTTGATCGACCATGATAGAGTCAGTAAAAGCAACATTAACAGGCAGATCATTGCGACGGAACAAACGGTAGGCCAGAGTAAGACGTCTGTTATGAAACGTCGGATTTTGGAAATTAATCCCACGGCGGAGGTGGAAGAAAGGCAGTGCTTTTTCTTGCCGGAGAATGCGGGGGAATTTGACTTTTCATCCTATTCTTATGTTGTGGATGCGGTGGACACTGTGACGGCAAAGCTGGAAATCATCGTTACGGCGAAAGCCTGCCATGTACCGGTGATCAGCAGTATGGGTACGGGCAATAAGTTAGACCCTGCAAAGCTTCAGGTGGCGGATATCTATGAGACAAAGGTATGCCCGCTGGCGAAGGTGATGCGTCATGAGCTCAGAAAACGCGGCGTGGAAAGTCTGAAGGTGGTGTATTCTACAGAGGAACCTGCCATACCGTCTTTACCGGATAAGGTGATCCCAAGCGTGGCATTCGTGCCGTCTGTAGCGGGACTGATGATTGCGGGAGAGGTTGTGAGAGAGCTGGCGCAATAAGAGACTGTGGATTCGGCTTACATAACTCTTTGTTTGAAAAAATATGTTCAGAACATCTATGTTTTAACATAGATGTTCTAACATCATAAATGAAATCATTTTTGGAACATATATGTTCAAACCTTGAGTTATGTAAACCTTTATCGAAATATATATACGTAGATTGCTTTTCGAAAAGCAGTTGTGCAATATAGATCAATATCACAAGCGGGGTGCTTGTGCGCTCGCCGGTACTTAGACGCTGTATTTTGGCGTCTTATGTACCGCTGCAGAGCGCGCGCAGCGGGAGCGTGCCCCGCGGTGATATTATCTATGTTGCACAACGGACGGATGGAACAGATGAGATAGATCGGATAGAGAGGCAGATATGGCGTCGGATATCAATGAGAAAAATATGGCTGCTGCAGATAAGGCAGATGATGAGAGCAAAACAAATGCTGCAAATGCCGCATATTATAAAAAAATGACTACATGGCCGGTATCGAAACTGGTGATCACTCTGGGAATCCCCACCACCATCAGTATGCTGGTGACAAATATCTATAACATGGCTGATACCTATTTTGTCGGGGAACTGGGCAACAGTGCCAGCGGCGCGGTCGGCGTGGTATTTGGCCTGATGGCGATTATTCAGGCGGTTGGTTTTATGTTGGGACAGGGCGGCGGCAGTATCATTGCAAGACGGCTCGGAGAGAAGGATGTAAAAAGCGCAGGAATTCTGGCGTCTTTGAGCTTTTTTGCCAGTCTGGCTGCGGGGACTGTCATGGGACTGTTGGGACTCCTTTTTCTGGAACCGTTGATGTATCTTCTGGGAAGTACGGATACGGTGCTTCCCTATGCCAAGGATTACGGAATCTTTATTCTGGCGGTTATGCCGTTTACGATGTCCGGATTTGTCCTGAATAATATCCTTCGGTATGAAGGAAAAGCTTATCTTGCCATGATTGGACTGACGATTGGCGGTGTGTTAAATATCATCGGAGATCCGATTTTTATCTTTCATTTTCATATGGGGGTTAAGGGAGCGGGGCTCTCCACCGCGATTTCCCAATGTATCAGTTTCCTGATTCTTCTGAGCATGTTCCTGCTGGGAAAGACTCAGAGTAAATTATCATTATCCGCTGTTAAGGGAGGCATGGCCCAGTTAATCCTGATTATGAAGACCGGACTGCCGAGTCTTGCAAGACAGGGGATGACAAGCCTCTCAACGATGGTATTAAATAGTCTTGCTGGGAATTTTGGTGATCCGGCTCTGGCGGCTATGTCTATCGTGGGCAAGATCAGCTTCTTTATCTTTGCGGTCGCGCTTGGGATCGGACAGGGATTCCAGCCGGTGTCGGCATTTAATTACGGTGCTGGAAAGTATAAACGTGTGCGGAAAGCATTTTATTTTACGGCGATAATGGGAGAAATTCTGCTGGGAACATTTGCGGTAGCGGGGCTGGTATGCTCCGGTCGTCTGATCGGTATCTTTCGGGATGACGCGGAGGTGATCAAGATCGGAACGGTGGCGCTCCGCTTCCAGTTAGTGGCGCTGTTCTTTCATCCGATGATTGTGTGCGCAACTATGCTGTTTCAGACCATCGGCAGGCATAAGACGGCAACCTTTTTATCAGTGCTTCGAAGCGGACTTTGCTTTATTCCTTTGATCATTTTATTGACAAGATGGCTGGGGCTATTAGGCATCCAGATGGCGCAGGCGGTGGCAGATGTGATCACCTTTGCCGTTGTAGTGCCGTTTGTGATTCATTTCTTTAAGACGCTGCCGGAAGATGTTTAGAGAAACGCTGATCAAAGCAGTATACTTTTTAGAAATCCGGGACATCCGGATCAGATTGTTTTGAAGATGATCCGGATCATCTGGCTGATGCGTGTTTCATAGGTGTGGAGCGCGCGTGTTTTTTCATATCCGTTTCTGGCAATCTTTTGGCGTTCTTCATCATGGGTCAGATAGTAAGCCGCTTTATCTGCCAGTTCTTCTTTTGAGGTGAATACTTCTACATCTTTCCCGATCTCATAAAGTTCGCCAAGTTCCTGCTGGTAATTGGTCAGCAGAAATCCGCCGCAGCCCAAAATATCAAAGATGCGCAGCGAAAGGCCGGTCTGAATCGGCCGGATGGTCATGTTCAGGTTGATGCGGCTTTGATGGAAGATCAGGGGCATCTCCGTCAGAGTCTTGGCGCCTCCACGGTTATGGACTTTGGGAAGATGGCTGGTATCGCTGAAGGTATAGAGATCCACGGCATGGTTTTCGGACAGCATCGACAGCAGGCGGCGACGTTCTACCACAGCGGCGTGCATGCCGATAAAATGATGGGCTATAATATAAGAAGGAGAAAAATAAGGAGCATAAGGGCTTCTTGTCAGATCCGGCACATGTTTCTTAAAATCCTGCATGATAGGGGAAAGACTGCTCTCTTGATTATTGGTATTATGTAAACCATTGGACGAAAAACTGCCGGGCAGAATGGCAGGATTGTCAGGATAGACATTTAACAGGTCTTCTAACATATTATAGCCATAGACCTGCAGCTGCGCTTCGATCATACCTTCCACATACCCTTTGGTATATTCCGATAAACCTTGAATTTTGTCATAGGGGTCTTTTTCTTCGTATAATGAGCCGATAAAAGAAATATCGGAAGTAAAACGGTCAAGATCTCTTGAAGAAGCCTGCGAGATCACCTGATCCCAGCGGCTGACATTGGTGGCAAGCGGAAGATGAAAGATCCGTTTCGGATTGATGTGACGGAAATATTCATACTGGGCTTTGTCAAACATAAAGACACGGTTGCAGTCATTGGCAAGAGCGGGAGAAAACAGCTCCATGACCGGACAGTCCACGGTCCAGCAGACATAGGGCATCTTATAGATCTGACAGATATCGGAGACTGCCGGGAAAAAATTGATGGTGAAGACGAATAAGAACGAATGTTTTTTGATCAGCTCCGAAACGGCGGCTACTGTTTCGGATGGAGATACCTTCTTATTCGTCACCTGTGAATTTTCTTCAACGACCTCCAGCTCCATGGAGCGAAAACATTTGATAATGTCCGGTTCGCAGATACTTCCGTAGCGGTAAAATAAGATTTCCATAATGTGGGACCTTTCTTCTATATAAATATATTGAAATTATAGCATTGCAATTGGAGAGTTACAACTTGTAAAAAAATAAATTCATTTGCTCTAAAGTTTTTAAAAAAGTGGACGATAATATATATAGCAGTAAGGAATCCATGGAAGGAGGAAGACGAGATGAGGATTGAAGCATATACTCAAATTCAACAGATGTACGGCGCTTCCAAACCGAATAATAAAGCTGCATCAGTGAAAGGTGCGGATTTTAAAGACAAACTTCAGATTTCCAATACCGGAAAAGATTTGCAGGTCGCTAAGCAAGCAGTCGCTGATGCGCCTGATATAAGGGAAGATAAGATCGCTGCAATCAAGCAGCGCTTAGAAAATGGAACTTATGAAGTGAGCGGGGAAGAGTTTGCGCAGAAAATGATGGAGAGACTTGGTCAGGCACTCGCTTAACCGGAGTTTGAAAAGGTATCTGGATGAGGCGTGGTGTCTGTAAGGGTCATCCTTTACAGACACCAATTTTTTACCAAAAATGTGAACGAAGGCAAACAGTTAAAGGGGAGCTGCAATGGCAAGCTTAATGGAAAATATCATTTCGATATTAAATCAGGAAGAGCAGGAGTATGAATCGCTTGTGAAACTTTCGGAGGAAAAGACTCCGATCATCATCAAGGGCGATCTTCCAGAGCTGGATCGGATCACCGCAGAGGAACAGTTTGTGGTAGAACGGATTCAGAGGCTGGAGAAGGAGCGGATACAGACGATGAAAGACATTGCGGATGTTACCAATCATGCCTCGGAAGAGCTGAAGATTCCTGATCTGATTACGATGATGTCATCACGTCCGGAGGAGCAGAGACAGCTGCAGGAGGTGCATGATAAGCTTAAGGTGACACTTGGCAGTATGTCCGCCGTTAATGAACGTAACCGGGATCTGCTGAAAAGTTCTTTGGAGATGGTTCAGTTTGAAATGTCGCTTTTGCAGTCGATGAAGCAGGCACCGGAAACTGCGGACTATAATAAGGATGCTTACAATACGGGCAGCATCATGGGAAGCGGAACAAAAAGATTTGACGCGAAACAATAAGTGGGAAGAACATAAACATTAGATTTTTCATATATTGCATGGAAAGGAAAGTGTGAATACAATATGTCGTTATTCAGCAGTTTATATGTAGGAACTTCAGGATTACAGTCCAGTCAGGAAGGATTGAATGTTGTTGCGCATAATGTGACTAATACCGATACCAAAGGTTATGTCAGACAGCAGGTATCGTATGCTACAAGACAATATAATTTTCTTTCTAAAAATATTACCGGCGTTGCACAGAAGCAGATCGGTCTTGGCGTATATATATCGGAAGTAAGACAGGTCAGGGATCGTTTTTTGGATCTTTCCTATCGTGAAGAAGCGGGAAGACAGGGATTCTATGATGTGTCTTATGCTGCTGTGGAAGAAGTGGAAGGAATCTTGGGAGAGTTGCATGACGCAACATTTTCCAATGCTTTTAAGAATCTGATGTATTCCATTGAAGAGATGGCAAAGGATCCCAGCAGTGAGGTTAATCAAGGATTGTTCATCCAATATTCACAGAATTTCGCGGAAGCGGCAAGAAACGCCTACTCTGATCTTTGCGATTATCAGGATAAGTTGAACTATACGGTAACCCAGAAGGTAGACCGTATCAATCAGCTTGGACGCACCATCTATGAGATGAACAACAAGATCAGAGCCATTGAGGCAGGCGGCATTGAGCATGCCAATGACTATCGGGATGCAAGAAATCAGGCGATGGATGAACTTGCGAGTATCTGTAAGATCGAATACGACACGGATGTACATGGCAATGTTCTGGTAAAAGTGGAAGGACATGATTTTGTAAGGCCCAATGAGGTCAATGAGATGGCTTATGACGCGGATCTGACGACAGGATTTTATACCTGTTTCTGGCCGGACAGCGCGGAGACAGAGATGCTGCCGGACGGAACTAAAAGATATGTCGCAAGCACGGCACCGGTATTTGATCTGACAACGGAGATCTCCGCATTACGTCATACGGATATCGGAAGTCTGAAGGCAACATTGCTGGCAAGGGGCGACCATCGTGCTAACCAGTGGGATCTGAAGGATGAGGATGCTTATGATAAGGTAAGCAACTCCATCATGATGAATGTCATGGCGGAATTTGACAAGCTGGTGCATTCCGTGGTCACGACTATCAATGATGTAATCGCTTCGGGCGCAGATACGCAGACGGGGTATCTTTGCCAGATTCAGGGATACAATGAGAATAACAGACCGATCTATGTGCCGCTCCAGATTTTCCAGAGGATCGACTGCATGGATGAATATACCTATGCTCCGACAGATCCGAATGCTAGGAACGGATACATTGTAACACCGGAAGATCCCAAAGATCCTGCCACATGGTTTTCGATTGATAACCTGATGGTGAATAAAGATCTGCAACAGTATCCGGCACATCTTGGTATGATCCGTCCGGATGAATCCGTGGATCATGTGACGATGAAGAATCTGCTGGAACGGATCAATCAGAAGGATTTTGTATTAAATCCTACGTTGACCAATCCGATCTCCATTGCGGAATATTATTCCAACTTTATCGGACAGATCTCTAATTCGGGCAATGTTTTTATGAAACTGAAGGAGAATCAGGATCTTACGGTAGAGTCGGTAGAGGCAGCCAGACAGGGTGCGATCGGTGTGGCGACAGACGAAGAACTGACCAATATGATCAAGTTTCAGAATGCCTATAATGCCAGCAGCCGTTTTATTAATGTCATTGATGAATGTATGGAGCATGTCATCATGCAGTTAGGTTCATAAGATGTATGGATTTTGATTATTTAGATCAGTAATGTGGAGGGGAATGATATATGTCATCAACATTTTTAGGATTGAATACAGCATATACGGGTCTGCAGGCGTCTAACGCAGCGTTAAACACAACGGCCAATAACATTGCCAATGTGGAGAGTGAAGGATACAGCCGTCAGCAGGTGCAGACACAGGCGGCCAATCCGATCCGTTCCTTTACTACTTATGGCTGTGTCGGCGCAGGAGTGGATACCTTGGCTATCGAGCGTGTCAGGGATCTCTTTTATGATCAAAAATTCTGGGAGAATAACTCCAAACTGGGTGAGTATGAAGTCAAGGATTATTATATGGATATTATCCAGAAGTATTATAAGGATGATGACAGAGTCAAGGGCTTTAACAAGATATTTGATGAGTTCTATAGCGCGTTGGAGGAGCTTGCCAAGACTCCGGGCGATGTAACGGTCAGACAGCAGGCGATCGGTTTTGCTAACAATCTGTGTACCTACTTTAATGAAATGTATACGAATCTTCAGAAGCTTCAGACCGATATCAATCATGAGATGAAGGTGAATACTGACCGTATCAATTCCATATCGCAGGAGATCTGCGCATTGAATAAGCAGATCAATGTTATTGAGATGAACAGCGGCATCATGGCGAATGAACTGCGCGACCAGAGGGATCTCCTGGTGGATGAATTGTCCAAGATTGTTGATGTGGATGTGGAAGAGATTGATATCATCGACACAAATTCACCGCTTCGTGATACCGGCGGAACAAGATATGTGGTTAAGATCTGCGGGCAGACCCTTGTGGATGGCAATGCCTATAAGACTCTGACCTGCGTTCCGCGTGAGAATAGTGAAAATGTGAACCAGACCGATGTAGATGGACTTTATGATATCTATTTTACGGGCGAAGGAGAATGGACGTCTCAGGATTACCGGGATCAAGGGGATGCGCTCAATGTTTACGGCGGCACCACCTGCGGTAAGCTTGCAGGATTAATTCAGCTGAGGGACGGTAATAATGGGGAACAATTTGCCGGTACCGTGACAACAGTAGATACCGCAGCGCAGAAAGTGACCGTGGAGGTCAGCGCCGATTACCTGACGGATCTGAATAAATTGAATCTGGCACAGACAGGCGGCATCATCACGATTGGTGATACTCGTTATTATTATAAGAATTGGACGTATAATTATGTAGAGGGCGAGAATGGAAAGGGAACATGCACCTTTGAATTTGAGCTGAATAAGGAGAAAAATAAAGGAAATAACGTGACTGTTTTTGCGGCAACGCAAAAACTTGACGCCACGATCGGCCCGGATATCGAGTATCAGGGTATTCCGTATTATCTTTCCCAGATGAATGAGTGGGTTCGTATGTTCTCGACCGCTTATAACAACATCATGAAATCGGGCGTACAGGATAACGGCGATGCCGGTCTGGGATTATTCACCTGTGAAAACGCGGATGGAAAGGAATATACATTCTTTGATAAATCCAGCACGACGACTGTTTCTTATGAAAAGACGGGAACAGCAGGCAATACGATTACGGTGACAGACCACGATGACAGCTATTATCAGTTGACGGCAGGCAATTTTAAGATCGTGGGTGCGATTCTGAAAGACGCCAATAAGCTTGCCACAAGGACAGAGCAGTATACCGGGGATGATCATAACGACGTAGTAAAGAGTCTGATTGATCTGCGGACAAATAAGAAGGCAATGAGTTTTAGGGGATGCTGTGCTGATCAGTATCTGGTATGTATGCTGGCAGATGTTGCACTGAACGCACAGCGTGCCGAGACATTTAAGGACAATTATAAGATCATGGGCAATACCATATCTAATCAGAGGTTATCTGTCAGTGGCGTAGATAATGACGAGGAAGCGGTTAACCTGACAAAATTCCAGCAGGGTTATAATATGGCTTCTAAGATGATACAGGTACTCACGGAAGTATATGACAGACTGATCCTGCAGACGGGAGTATAACAGTAGAGTTATAGATTGATCAAAAGAAGATTGGACAAACGATTTTTGCATGAGGAAAATGTTCCCTGCAAGGCGTTTGTCCCAATTTTTTATACTAATCACCATGCCTTTCCGTAACCTGCGAATTCATGCTTCCGCAGGCACAATATTTGCAAACCAAATTTATTTGGTTTTGAAAAACTCTATGATTTTTCAATCTAAAGTCTTATGGAGTTGAAAAAGATTGACGATATACATTATGGAATGTTAACATGATTCAAAGGATTGAGAATAACAGGAACGGATTCACATAAGGAGGTCATTTCGTGCGTATTACAAATAAAGTAATGCAGAATAATGCATTGGTTAACATTAATAATAATAAAGTGGCTCAGGATATGTTAAATACCCAGCTTGCAACTGGAAAAAAGGTAAACAGGCCTTCTGAGGATCCGATCGTTGCGATCCGCGCACTGCGTCTTAGAAGCGATGTGGATCAGGTGACACAGTATCTTAAGAAAAATGTTCCCGATGCTGTCAGCTGGCTGGAGTTGACGGAGGGCGCATTAAAAACTACAGTATCTGTATTAAAGGATATGATAGAACAGTGTGAAAAGGGGTCCAGTGATCAGCTGAAAACAGAGGACCGCCAAGTCATTATTGACAGCTTAAACGAACTCTATAAGGAAGTTTATGATACCGGCAAGGGAGATTATGCCGGAAGATATATCTTTACCGGATATCGGACAGATACTTCACTGACTTTTGGAACACAGACGGAAAAGAAGTATGTGATTACTGAGGCATTTGACCGTTCGGCACTGGAGCAGGAGACATTTATTGATATTGCTTCCACGTCAACTGATCTTAGAGACTTAAGTGAGACGACTTTTGCCAACGGCACAACTCCGCTGATCACGGAAAATGATATCACGAAGGTGGAATATTTCCGTTTCCGTGTGGCATATGGCAATTTGGACGAGGATCAGACGGATTTGAATAATGAAGTGATGAATGGTGCGCCGGTCGATCCCGATGATCCATCGGCAGGATCGGTTAGCCAGATCGCTATTAATAAGCTGGATGCAGATGGCAATATTGCTACGACCCAATATGCCGAGATCATGACCGATCCCGCAGAGGCATATGAGTATATTGCAGCGAATCCTGATGCGTTAGTTATGGTACCTTCCACAGGGGAACTTTTAATGGGTACCAATATCTATCAGGAGATGCAGAAGTCGGATGACACCTATACGATCACATATACCAAGACGAATTGGAAGTCAACGGATCTTCGCCCACAGCATTATTTTAAGGTAGATACAATGGATACATTGGAGGATGCGGAAGGCAATCCTTTGATGATCCACTATAATCCGGATTATCCGCAGAACCGTACGATCGGACAGCCGATAGAATATCAGGTAGGATTTAATCAGTCTATTCAGGTCAATACTTATGCGGAGGATGTTTATAAGCATGGGATCGGAAGAGATGTTATGGAGATTACCGATCTGGCGAATAAACTGACGGATATTGAGAATATGAAAGCAAAGCTGAAAGGAATGTCCGAAGATACGAAATATTCTGAGGACGAGAGAAAAGCGATTGCTCTGGATCTGGAAGCGGCGGAAAAGGCGGAGACATTTACCAAGGATCAGCTTCAGAAGAAATTCAGTCATTTTATTACAAAGATGCAGGGATATCAGCATGATGCCGATGAAGCGCGGACAGTGGTAGGCAACCGTTCGGCAAGACTGGCGCTGATCAATAACAGGCTGACGGATCAGAAGGAGACATTTGACAACTTAAAGTCTGATAATGAGGATGCGGACGAGACAGAGGTTGCCGTTAACCTTTCCAGTGCGGAGGTTTCTTATGAGGCTGCGCTGATGGCGACCAGCAGCATGATCAAGACAACGCTGCTGAATTATCTGTAAAATTTAACTATAGAAGATTTCGTATTGGGCTTGTATAAAATGATAAATGGAGGGAACTGGACATGGTAATTAACACACGGATTTTTGGAGAAGTAACGATTGATGATAGTAAGATGATACATTTCCCGGCGGGGATCATTGGATTCCCGGAGTTGGTTGATTTTGCGCTGATCCATGACGCAGAGCAAGGATTGAAGGGCGGCATTAGTTGGATGCAGTCAGTACAGGAGCCGGGATTTGCCATGCCTGTAATCGATCCGTTAGTAGTAAAGCAGGATTACGCGCCGTTAGTAGATGATGATCTTCTGGCCACCATCGGAGGGATGGACAACATTCTGGTGCTTGTTACGATCACAGTTCCTTCGGATCTGACAAAAATGAGTGTGAATCTGAAGGCGCCGCTAATCATCAATGCAGATACCAAGAAAGCCAGTCAGGTGATCTTGGAGGCAGATTATCCCGTGAAGCATTATATATATGAGATTCTGCAGGCGGCGAAAAAAGCAGACGGAAAGGAAGGTATGTAAGGATGTTGGCATTATCCAGAAAAAAAGGGGAATCCCTGATGATCAACAACAATATCGAGATCACGGTCCTGGATATCAAGGGAGATCAGGTAAAGATCGGCATAAGCGCGCCCAAGGAGATCCCGGTATATCGTAAAGAAGTGTATGTGCAGATTCAGGAAGCTAATAAGGAAGCGATGACGAAGCCGTCGCCGGAAGCTTTCAAGAAACTGTTTGAGTAGTGTTGCGGAGTTATAGGAGCGGTAACACTTGATAAATTGCCGTAATTCATGAAAAGTTTATAAAATATACACAAAAAATTTATGATTTATAGATGCGAAACATATTAAGAGATATTATAATATATCCGATATATAGTTGTAAGTAAATATCTTTACGATTTTAAATTACAAAAATATTCACATGGAGGTGGGTAAAATGACAATTGAACCATTAAGCAGTGCGATGACTTACACAGCACAGCCAGTGAAACCAGTGGCTGCACCTGCTGCGGAGACCATGGAAGGTAAGCCGTTGGAAACAAATGCACCTATGGTGGATGCGCAGACGTTGTCTGTTGCAAAAACATCAAAGAACGATGCCGATTCTGAGGGCTCCGGACAGAACCAGAACAAAGAGATGTCGGATGAGACGATCAGGCGTGCGATTCAGGAACTGAATAAGAAAGATGTCAAGGTGGAATCCCAGTTTGGCATTCATGAGGGAACGAACCGCATTACAGTAAAGATTGTTGATAAGGAGACGAAGGAAGTGCTGAAAGAGGTTCCTTCGGAAAAGATGCTTGATATGATTGCAAAAGTCTGGGAGTATGCAGGACTGTTTGTTGACGAGAAGAGATAGGAGGGAATGGTATGAGTTCAGATTTAATAAGAATGACCGGATTGAATTCCGGACTTGATACGGAAGCCATTATTACGGCATATACATCAAAAGCATCCAAGAAGGTACAGGACGCAAAGAATAAGAAAACCCTGAATACATGGACGCAGTCAGCATGGCAGGATATTAACACGAAGATCTTTAGCTTTTATAATAAAACACTGTCTAATAACCGTCTGTCAAAGGCTTATAAAAAAACAAAAGTAACAACGTCTAACAGCGCGCTTACCGTTGTGGCTGGAGCAAATGCTGTTAACGGTATCCAGACCGCAAAGATTAAGGGACTGGCTAAAGCGGCTTATCTGACGGGTAGCAAGATCGAAAGTCTGGACGGCAACAAGCTGGATACTACGGCAAATTTGACAGAACAACTGGGAATCACAGAGGGATCTTCATTTACGATCAAAGGGAACAATGGTCAGGAAACGACCATCCAGATTGGTGGTGAGGCACAGGAAGGTTCCGAAACTGTAGTTGTTAATTCCATGAATGAACTGGTGAATGCCCTGAAGGATGCTGGCGTTAATGCTAACTTTGACGAGGGCAATCAGAGATTGTTCTTGAGCGCAAAGGACACGGGAGTAGCCAATGATTTTAGCTTTTCCGGTGATGTAGATACGTTGATGAAGCTTGGTATCGCTAATGAAAAGCAGGTTAAGGAAGCGACAGCCAACTTTGACACTTTGACAAAAGAAGAACAGGATAAATTATTGGCGGAAAAGGCGGCAACCAAGATCGATGGCAGCGATGCGAAATTGGAATTGAACGGTGCCGAATTCACTTCCACATCGAACACATTTATCATCAATGGTTCGACCTTTACGATCAATTCCATGCCTGCTAATGAGGATGAGGAAATCTCCATTACGACGCAGCCCGATTATGACGGTGTATATAATGTCATCAAGGATATGCTCAAGGAGTACAATGACCTTATTGGCGAGATGTCAAAGCTTTACAATGCGGATTCCGCAAAGGGATACGATCCTTTGACTGACGATCAGAAGAGTGCAATGTCTGAAAAGGAGATCGAGGAATGGGAAAAGAAGATCAAAGATTCTCTTCTTCGTAAAGACAATACGCTTTATGATGTCATGATGACCATGGTAAATGTGACTAATGAAGGTTTCATGGTGAATGGCAAGAAGATGTATCTGGCTGACTTCGGTATCGCTACTGGCGGATATTTTGATACGGATGAGGAAAGCAGATATATGCTGCACATCGACGGCGATTCGGACGATACGATGACCGGAACCAAAGATGATAAGTTAATGAGTTTGATCGCATCTGATCCGGAAGCAGTGACATCATTCTTCCAGCAGTTTGCCGGTAAGATGTATGACGATCTCTTCTCTAAGATGGGATCCTCCCAATATAGCAGTATCTATAAGGTATATAATGATAAGCAGCTGAAGTCGGAGGCAACTGAGTGGGATAAGAAGATTGCTGAATTAGAGAAATCACTTACGGAAATGGAAGACAGATATTACCAGAAGTTTTCCAGAATGGAGACTGCGCTTGCAAAGCTGAATTCCAAGCAGACAGCAGTTGCTGGTATGTTCGGCGGTAATTAACTTGCTTGATAGGTAATCAGACACTGGAGGAAAGATAAGCCATGGCACCAAATAATCCTTATGCACAATATAATACCAATAAGGTTATGTCGGCTACTCCCGCGGAATTGACGCTGATGTTATATGAGGGAGCAATCAAATTTTGCAATATTGCGATTATGGCGATTGAGCAGGATGATATTCAGAAGGCACATACCAATATTATTAAGGTGCAGAGAATCGTTGATGAGTTTCGGGCTACGCTGAATCATAAATATCCGGTAGCTGAGCACTTTGACAATGTTTACCGTTATCTTTTAAGAAGGCTGTTTGAAGCCAATGTATCTAAGGATAAAGAGATCTTGGAAGAAGTCAAGACACATCTGAATTCTATGCGGGATACATGGAAGGAAGTTATGAAACGGGCAAAGCAGCCGACAGTACAGGATAGTTAATAAGGAGCCATATATGCTGAAACAATATTTAACGATGCTTGATCAGAGTCTGGATCAGAAAAAGCAGATGCTGGATCAGATGATAGAGATGACTGCGACACAGAAAGCATCTCTGGATAAGGATCCGGTGGACTGGACCGGATTTGATGGTCTGGTAGAAAAGAAAGCAGAGATGATCGAGCGTCTGGACCGGATGGATGACGGATTTGAAAGCGTATATGAACGCATCAGAGAAGAATTACTGAAAGATAAAGATCAGCATAAAGATTTTGTCATTTCGATCCAGAAGAAGATTCAGGCGGTTTCCGATGCCAGTGCTGCACTTATGGCGGCAGAGCGGAGAAATAAGGAGCTGGTTGAAACGAAGATGTCGGAGGAACGAAAAAAGCTGCAGCAAAATAAGACAACGTCCAAGGTGGCATCCAATTACTATCGCAATATGAATAAAGTGAATCTGATTGATCCACAGCTGATGGACAAAAAGAACTAAAAAAATTTAAAAAATTTTATTTTAGGTATTAAGTATCGGAGAAACCTTCCGATATATATAATACAAGGAGCAAAGCTCCAAAATAACAGCGGCAGGGAAGTCGCAAATCTAATTTCAAGGAGGAAAAAGGTATGGTAGTACAGCACAATTTAACAGCAATGAACAGCAACAGGATGTTAGGTATCACAACAAGCGCTCAGGCAAAGTCAACTGAGAAGTTATCTTCCGGTTACAAAGTAAACAGAGCGGCAGATGATGCAGCAGGCTTAGCAATCAGCGAGAAGATGAGACGTCAGATCAAAGGTTTGACACAGGCTTCCGCAAA
>JAIDPF010000083.1 GCA_029062895.1 Lachnospiraceae bacterium | reverse complement strand
GGTGATTCCGTTCAAAAATAAGGGGACAAGTTAGCGCAACCCCTTGATTTTGCTGGGTTTTCCTAACTTGTCCCTAATATAACACAGGCATCAAAGTAATCCACCCCGCAATTTTCAAGCTGCTCAGCAAAAATTTTTTCCAAATCCTCCCCGTCTTTAAAGTCCCGTAACGGCATCTTGGTGGCAAGTATAAAACGCTCCCTGGGATAACGATCCACCAGCGCTTTTTTCACCGCTTTTTCAGCCTGATATCCATGATAGGTATAGGCAGTATCAAAATATGTAAATCCCTGTTCCAAAAAGCAATCAAAAAGCCTCTCAATCTTTTCGTAGTCAAAAGATGTGGGATCCGACGCATCCAGCACCGGCAGCCTCATACAGCCAAATCCTAATTTCTGTTCTTTCATCCGTTCCCTTCCTCCTTACAACATGGATGTTATATCTAAACCCATTTTTCAACGGCGGCATCTGCACGGCTGACAGCGCCTCCCTGGACTGCAAGACCTTTTGTTACTGACGCGCCTTTGCAGACGCTTTGTATTTTTCCTTCCGTCCCGCTAAGTCCGCTGCCCTCATGGGTGCAGAAAGGATGGATCGTCTTGCCTTCCCAGTCGAATTTTTCCAGAAAAGTATATACCGCCATGGGCATATCTCCCCAGTAATTCGGAAATCCCAGATAAATTTCATCATAATCCTTCAGACTGTCCGGCACGGAAACCAGCTCCGGCCTTGCCTTTTCCTGCAGATCTTTTTTTGCCTGTTCGATACAGGTATTATAGTCGGCGGCATAAGGATGCTTCTGCTCAATCTTGAACAGCTCCGCCCCCGCTGCTTTTGCGATCATCTTTGCCAGCTTTTCCGTATTTCCTTCCGTAATATAACGATAGCTTCCACTAAAATAATTTTCATCTGCCCTGGAATAAAAGATCACTAATTTTGCCATTATTATTTTCCTCCTGTTATTTCTTCGCAAACTTTGATCCGCTATATTTACAACGCAATCAGTTTACGTAGTCAAATCTATATAATGCAAGATGATATCTTCATAATTTCCATCACCTAATAAAAATCCGTTTGGTATGCATCCAAGCTGCGTAAATCCAAGCTTCTTGTATAATGCCAACGCGGCTTGGTTACTTTTCACCACAGCATTAAACTGTAAGATTCTATAATCCAGTTCTTTTGCCTTCTTCATACAGTCCTTCACAAGTGCTTCCCCGATGTGATGTCCACGGCAATCCTTCCTCACAGCATAACTGGCGTTACAGATATGTCCGCATCTTCCAATATTGTTCGGGTGAAGAATATACAGTCCGACAACTTCATATTCTTTATGACATGCAACCCCCACATAAGACTGTCCCGCGAAAAAATCCCTTCCAGTTTCCAGCGTAAGCAATTCCATCTGCGGAAATGCAACACCATCCTCCACAACGCTGTTCCAGATCTTTACAGCCTCCGCCAGTTCTGATTCCGTCAATTCCTTTATTTTTATTTCCATATCCGTTCTTCCTGTCATCTATTGTTATCACATATAAAAACAATAATAAAAAGTACCGCAATCGCTGGGATCACGGTACTTTTCATACCTGATGTCATTTTAAATCATTAATGATATTTCATATGTTCCATTATTTTTTAAAACTTACCAGCTTTCTAACGTTTCTTAGAACTTTCCAGCGTTTCTTAGAAACGGTTTGCTTTAGCAGCTTCCTCAATCGAAACAGCAACTGCAACAGTCATACCAACCATCGGGTTGTTGCCTGCGCCGATCAGACCCATCATCTCAACATGGGCAGGAACGGAAGAAGATCCGGCAAACTGCGCATCGGAATGCATACGTCCTAAGGTATCTGTGAAACCGTAGGATGCAGGACCAGCTGCCATATTGTCCGGATGAAGGGTACGGCCTGTACCACCGCCGGATGCAACGGAGAAATACTTCTTACCCTGCTCGATACATTCTTTCTTATATGTACCTGCAACGGGGTGCTGGAATCTGGTAGGATTGGTTGAATTACCTGTAATGGAAACGTCAACGCCTTCCTTATGCATAATTGCAACGCCTTCACAAACGTCATTAGCGCCATAACAATTAACCTTAGAACGAAGTCCTTCTGAATAGGATTTTCTAAATACTTCTTTTACTGTGTTGGTATAAGGATCATATTCCGTCTCAACATAAGTAAAACCATTAATACGGGAAATGATCTGAGCAGCATCTTTACCAAGACCGTTCAGGATAACACGAAGCGGTTTCTGACGAACCTTGTTAGCCTTTTCAGCGATACCGATCGCGCCCTCAGCAGCAGCAAATGACTCATGACCTGCAAGGAAGCAGAAGCACTCTGTCTCTTCCTCTAAGAGCATCTTACCAAGGTTACCATGACCAAGACCAACCTTTCTGGTGTCTGCAACGGAACCCGGAATACAAAATGCCTGAAGACCCTCGCCGATTGCTGCAGCAGCTTCAGAAGCTTTCTTACATCCCTTCTTGATTGCAATTGCAGCGCCTACAGTGTAAGCCCAGCATGCGTTTTCAAAACAGATCGGCTGGATGCCTTTGATCTGATTATATACGTCAAGACCTGCGTCCTTCGTAATCTTCTCAGCTTCTTCAATGGAAGAGATTCCATACTCACCGAGAACTTTATTGATTTTGTCAATTCTTCTTTCATATGATTCAAATAAAGCCATGTTTTCTCTCCTCCTTATTTCACTTCTGCATCAGTTCTGGGATCAATGATCTTAACGGCGTCAGCAACGCGTCCATACTGTCCGCTTGCCTTCTCGTAAGCTGTATTAGGATCATCACCCTTCTTAATAAAGTCTGTCATCTTGCCAAGGCTTACGAACTTATATCCAATGATCTGGTCATCAGCGTCCAAAGCGATGCCTGTAACATAACCTTCTGCCATCTCCAGATATCTCGGTCCCTTCTGAAGTGTACCGTACATCGTACCAACCTGACTTCTAAGACCTTTACCAAGATCCTCAAGACCTGCTCCTACGGGAAGACCATCCTCTGAAAATGCACTCTGGCTTCTACCATAAACGATCTGCAGGAAGAGTTCTCTCATTGCTGTGTTGATTGCATCACATACAAGGTCAGTATTCAATGCCTCCATAACTGTAAGACCCGGCAGGATCTCAGCTGCCATAGCTGCGGAGTGCGTCATACCGGAACATCCGATGGTTTCAACCAATGCTTCCTGGATGATACCCTCTTTCACATTCAGAGTCAGCTTACATGCGCCCTGCTGAGGTGCACACCAGCCAACACCGTGTGTCAGACCGGAAATGTCCTTTACTTCTTTTGCCTTAACCCATTTTGCCTCTTCTGGGATGGGTGCTGCGCCATGATGAACGCCCTGCGCCACCGTACACATTTCTTGAACTTCTTTAGAAATAATCATGTGTAACTTCTCCTTTCAATTCATGTGTTTTATTTATGTATTGATGTCATAACTTTCCCCTGTACCGCAATCAATCTTCCTCCTGCATACCACATTTTTGTGATTACAGGAAACATATCCATGCAGGGCAGATGGATGTCATAACATTTCAATCCTATATATTTTCGCATATTCTGGAGAAAAAATCTAGTATGTTTTACCGTTTTTTGACAATATCTCCACATTTTTTATAAATCGAGTTTTCCGGAATCACACCGCGGACACTGGAAGTGGGATAAATGTTAGTATTTCTGCCAATCACTGTCCCCGGATTCAAAACAGAGTTGCAGCCAACTTCCACAAAATCTCCAAGCATCGCGCCAAATTTTTTTAAACCCGTAGGAATCCCATCTTCAGCATTCATTGCGTTTTCACAATTTACCGCTTCTTTTACAACAACCAGCGTTTTATCGCTTTTTACGTTAGAGGTGATCGAACCCGCGCCCATATGCGCCTTATATCCAAGGATGCTGTCCCCCACATAATTATAATGGGGAACCTGTACATTATTAAATAATATGACATTCTTAAGCTCAGTAGAATTGCCCACCACACATTTTTTCCCAACGATAGCGCTGCCCCGGATAAATGCACAATGCCTTACTTCCGCTTCCTCATCTATGATCAGCGGTCCGTTCAGACAAGACGACGGCGCAACCTTAGCATTTTTTGCAACCCATATATCCTCGCCGCGTTTTTCATAAACCGCCGGATCCAGCGTCCCGCCAAGCTTTATAATAAATTCCTTAATCTTCGAAAGTACCTCCCAGGGATATTCGGCTCCTTCAAAGATATCTTCTGCAATCGTCTCTTTCAGATCGTATAAATTCCTAATTTTAGCCTGTTCCATTTAATATCCATACCTTTCTTATTTCTTATAATATTGCGCCGCCTTGTCAAAGCATCCCCTAAGCGCCCACTGGTTATTCAGCTCCTTGACACGGTTGGTATGCCGTATGACAAAACCATCCATCTTTTCCGTATATTCTTCCCGGCTGATCGTCCCGCCTGCCACGCCGGTCAAGCCTTTCTCCCAGCTCGCCGTCAACTTCGGGTCCAGAAGTGAAGCAATCGAATGATAGACTACGTCATAGATCAGTTCTCCCTGCAGCGTAGGAGTGATAATCTGCGTCTTTTTGTTCAGCGCCAGATATTTTATATGAAATAATTTCGTCAGAATTCCTGCCCTGGTGGCGGAAGTTCCGATACCGCTTCCTTTGATCTGCGCCCGTAGGTCATCATCTTCTATCAGTTGTCCCGCATTTTCCATTGCAAGAATCATGCTACCGGAATTATACCGCTTAGGCGGAGACGTTTCTCCTTCTTTTAATGCCAGCGACATACAGGGGATCGCCGCACCTTTTTTCAAGCCGGAAAGCTTCTTTAAAAATTCTGGATCGCACTTTACTTCATTATCGGATTCTTCTCCAGAAGTTTTATTGGTGGAATCGGTAAAAGAATACTTCATGATCTTCTGATATCCTTCATCACCCAACACTTTAAAATTTGCAAAAAAGTATTCTTTTCTATTATCGCCGGAAGGCATCATGGAAATCGTCAGCGTCAGCTTTTGATATACAGCCGGCGGATAAAAGATAGCAAGAAACCTCCTGACGATGATCTCATAAACCTTCCTGGATGTCTGGGAAAGACTATTCCATGCGCCAAATCCCTGCCCTGTGGGAATGATGGCATAATGGTCCGTTATCTGTTTGTCATTCACGTACTTTGTGGAAGCAATCTTTTTATAACTTCCCATCTCCAGTACTTCATTGACATGCTCCCCGCAGACCGGCGCGTTTTTCAGTCCCCTGATATTTTTATCGATCTCTTTGGCGACTGCAGTCGATAATACTCTCGCATCCGTTCTGGGATACGTCGTCAGCTTCTTTTCATAGAGTTCCTGCGCAATCTTTAAGGTATCGTCGGGACTGATCTTAAATAATTTGGAGCAGTCATTCTGAAGCTCTGCAAGATTGTACAGTAAAGGCGGATTTTTCTTCTCCGTCTTTTTCTCGACCTTTTCCAGAAGCGCCTCTGCGGGATACGATGGTGCAAGCTCACTGATCAGCTTTTCTGCGTCCTCCTTCTTGGCAAATCCATTTTCCTTATAAAGCAACGGCGACCCGAAATACAAAGAGCCTTCCACCGCTTTCCACTCTCCTGCCACCATGTTGCCGTCAAGTTCAAAATCTCCCTGAATACGGTAAAACGGCGTCTTAACAAAGTTCCTGATTTCCCTTTCCCGATCTACCACCATACCAAGCACACAGGTCATGACGCGCCCTACCGATATCACGCCCTTATCTGCTTTCAAATAATTCTTTACAAAATTGCCATATTTAAGAGTAAGCACTCTGGAAAAATTGATACCCATCAGATAATCTTCCTGCGCACGCAGATAAGCGGATGCACAAAGGTCGTCATATTCTGACAGTTCTTTCGCTTCACGGATCCCACGAAGGATCTCCTCTTCCGTCTGTGAATCAATCCAGACGCGTCTCCGTTCCTTTCCGGTGACACCTGCCTGACGCTCAACAAGCCGGTAAATATATTCTCCTTCACGCCCGGAGTCCGTACAAACATAAATCGTCGTCACATCCGCGCGGTTAAGCAAAGATGCAACGATTTTAAATTGTTTCTCCACGTCAGGGATGACTTCATACTTATATTCCGTGGGAATAAACGGAATGGTCTGGAGACTCCATCGTTTCATCTCCGGATCATACGCGTCCGGATAACTCATCGTCACCAGATGTCCTACGCACCACGTCACCACCGCTTCATCGGACTCCATATAGCCGTCCCGGCTCTTCGTATTTAATTTTAACGCCTTAGCAAATTCCTTCGCCACAGAAGGTTTTTCTGCTATGTAGAGGGATTTTCCCATATAAACTAACCCTTTCCGGCATCCCCATTGACGACCTTTTAGAGGGAATTAATATCCACCAGCGCAAGATTATCCATTGTTTCCGCCAGTGCAGTCAGCTTCGGATCAAATTTTCCCTTGGAGAACAGATAGAGATAATCCGCATTCAATTTTGCGCTGGCGGCAGTATTTAAACATTTTTCATACGCTTCCATAGTAAAATGATTCTCCTGCCATCTGCAAAAACAGAGAATATTCGTACCATCCTCGTCCTGTAGCACAAGATCGATCGTGCCCTCCTTACCGATCCATTCACCGATAAGAACTGCACGGATCGGCAGTGTTTTTTGCAGATTCAGTATCTCCATGTATTCCCTACAGATCTTTTGAAACTGCCTTTCATAAAAAGCAGGAAGATCCTTGCTGATATACTGTTCATAAAATTTCTTAGGGCCTAAGATATTTAACTTACTGGTCCTGCCAAACAAAAACCGGTAATAAAAGTCAAGATAAGAGCCTACAATACGGTAGATACCCTTTTTGGCATTGGCGCTGCTGGCATTGTCAAAGGAAAATACCTTTTCCACCAATTCACGCTCCATTAGATTCTTTAGGTAAACGCTGATTTTTGCGCGGGAATAACCGGTATGCAGATGCAGTTCATTTAACTTATTCATCCCATGGCTTAGGCAGTAGAGGATTGTGCAGTAAACATTTACTTCCCGCAGCTCCGCAGAAACGACACGTTCTCCCTCCTCCCGAAGATATACATCAGAATACAGTATCATATGCTCAATATTACCCTCGATGCTCATCTGTGTCGTAAACTGATCCCAGTAAGCCGGATAGCCACCCAGAATATTATATGTCTTCATACATTCTTCTGTCGTAAATTCTTCAAAGAAATGTACGCAGTCAACAAAGTTCAAGGGCTGTACCTTAAAGAAGCTACTGATGCCCATTGCCAGCGTACCAATCTGCGGAACAAGACCATTTTCCACAAAACTGATTGAGGAAGAACATAAAACCACCATACACCGATGATCCTGCTCTTTGATAAACCGCAGCAGCTCCATCATAAATTTTTCCGAGAATTTCACAATATACTGAAATTCGTCTATCATCAAGATGCGCTTCATCTGCCGCATTTCTTCCAACTGCGAAGGTTCCTTAATCGTCTTCAGCCTAACAGCTTCTTCCTCCAGAACTGTCATTCCTTCGACATACATCTTCTGAAAAATCGCATCATAAGACAGTTCCTCAGGCGAAAGGCCATAGTCCATCTCCTGATTCCACATAAACAACTGTTCCTCTGCACCAAGTGGTTTGGCATCATAGTATGCAGCTGGCTTTCCCTGAACAAAACGGGACATAAGGGCAGTCTTGCCGACACCCTTATGCCCATATAAAACAATCAGTTGATTACCTTGTTTTTTATAGTTATCTTCCAGATACTTTAATTCTTTTTTTCTTCCAACGAACATATGGTTACCATGTCCTTTTTATGATATCGAAGGTGACACCTACGATCAGCGCACCGCATCCAAAACGCTTTGTATTTTGTATAACCTTATTTTGCGGTAATATAACCTTGTGCTTTCAAAAGTTCTGCGCAGAGAACCGCCCCACCTGCAGCTCCTCTGACCGTATTGTGGGAGAGTCCCACAAATTTCCAGTCATAAACAGAATCTTCCCGAATCCGTCCGACGCTGACACCCATACCGTTCTCATAATCCACATCCAGCGTTACCTGCGGTCTGTTGTCTTCCTCAAGATATTGAATAAACTGCTTTGGTGCGCTGGGTAGCTCCAGCTCCTGCGGAACGCCCTTAAAGGAACGAAGCTTCTCGATTAGCTGATCCTTCGTCGGTTTCTTTCTAAACTTTACAAAAACTGCCGCTGTATGACCATTTAATACCGGTACACGGATACACTGGCAGGTAATCACAGGCGATTCTGCCGGAACGATCACACCGTCCTTAATCTCACCCCAGATACGAAGAGGCTCTTTCTCGCTCTTTTCTTCCTCACCGCCGATATATGGAATGATATTACCCTCCATCTCCGGCCAGTCCTTAAAGGTCTTACCCGCGCCTGAAATTGCCTGATACGTCGTCGCAACCACTTCATAGGGTTCAAATTCCATCCATGCGGTTAATACCGGCGCGTAACTCTGGATTGAACAGTTCGGCTTTACTGCTACAAATCCTCTTTCCGTACCCAGTCTCTTCTTCTGGAACTCAATGACTTTCATATGTTCAGGATTGATCTCAGGAATCACCATGGGAACGTCAGGCGTCCATCTGTGCGCGCTGTTATTGCTGACAACAGGCGTCTCCGTCTTTGCATAAGCCTCCTCGATCGCCCTGATCTCTTCCTTGGTCATATCAACTGCTGAAAAGACAAAATCAACTTGAGAAGCTACCTTATCCACTTCATTGACGTTCATAACAACGATTTTCTTTACTGCCTCCGGCATCGGTGTCGTCATCTTCCAACGTCCTCCTACAGCCTCCTCATACGTCTTCCCTGCGGAACGTGGACTTGCCGCAATCGTCGTCACTTCAAACCATGGATGATTCTCCAGCAAAGCAATAAACCTCTGCCCTACCATACCCGTTCCGCCTAAAATACCTACTTTTAATTTGTCGTTCATAATACTCCTCCTCTTTATTATGTCATAATTAACACTTATAATACTCCGGCTTACATAACTCTTTATTTGCATATTCATGTTCTAACATCAATAAATGAAATCATTTTTGGAACATGAATATGCAAATTGTAGTAGGTTATGTAAACCTCATTAACATTTTTATAGAGCCTATTTCACTATTATCATTTTCCATAACATAATTTCAAGATTAAATATAGTTGAAAATTTAGCTAATATCCTCATTAAGATAGTTCTTATAAGCTGCAAGAGTCTTCTTCATCGCTTCAACTCCCGGTGCACCCGTCGTCAGTCGTTTCTGCACACAAGTTTCCAGCGAAACAGCCTCATAAATATCCTCCTCAAAAACATCACTGATTTCTTTCAGTTCCGCTAATGTCATCTCATCAATACTCTTATGCTTTTCAATACAGGAAAGAACCAGTTTTCCAATGACCCCATGTGCGTCTCTGAAAGGCATCCCCCGCTTTACCAGATAATCCGCAGCGTCCGTCGCGTTGGTAAATCCATTGACCGCGCTCCGCGCCATCACTTCTTTTCTGAACTTCATGGTATCCATCATCTGCATGAACATCACAAGACATTCTTTGACGGTATCGATGGCGTCAAAGGTTCCTTCCTTATCCTCCTGCATATCTTTATTATATGCAAGTGGAATCCCCTTCATGGTTGTCAGCATTGCCATCAAACTTCCATAGACCCTTCCGGTCTTACCACGGACAAGCTCCGCAATATCCGGATTCTTCTTCTGCGGCATGATACTGCTCCCTGTGGAATAGGCATCGTCGATCTCTATAAATCCATATTCATTGGAATTCCACAGGATCACTTCCTCGGAAAACCGTGATAAATGCATCATGATCGTAGATAATGCAGATAACAGTTCGATCACATAATCTCTGTCCGAAACACTGTCCATACTATTTCTTGTCGGTTCTGTAAATCCTAACAGGGAAGCTGTACACTCCCGATCCAACGGATACGTGGTCCCCGCAAGCGCCCCCGCTCCCAACGGACAGGTATTCATACGTGTCAGAATATCAGATAATCTTGAACGGTCACGCACAAACATTTCAAAATAGGCGCTCATATGATGCGCCAGCGTCACCGGCTGCGCTTTCTGCAGATGTGTAAATCCCGGCATATAAGTTTCCAGATTTTCCTCCATAATGCGGTATAGAATTTCCTGAAACTTAAGCAATAAGTCATCGATCGCCACGATCTGTCTCCGGACATACAGCTTCATATCCAGCGCCACCTGATCATTGCGACTCCTTCCGGTATGCAGCTTCTTTCCGGCATCCCCGATCCGGCTGATCAGATTGGCTTCCACAAAGCTGTGGATGTCCTCGTATTGATCCGTGATCTCCAAAGCGCCGTTTTCCACATCCGACAAGATCCCTTCCAATCCCTTCAGAATGGCATCTAACTCTTCCGTCGTGATGATCTTCTGCTTCTCCAGCATTCTGGCATGCGCCATGCTGCCAGTGATATCCTCTTTATAAAGTCTTTTATCAAACTCTATGGAAGCATTGAACAGATATACGTTACGGTCTGTCTCCTTCGTAAATCTGCCTCCCCATAACTGTGCCATTTTCTTATAATAACCATGCCTTTCCGTAACCTGCGAATTCATGCTACCGCAGGCACAATATTCTTCTTGTTCCCTGCAATGTATTATTTTCCTTTTTCGGAAAAATGCTCTCAATATATAAAATCTATCCTTGAAAATCACTCGTTATCACGAAAGATGAATAATGATAACCATCTATATGAGCTGTCATCCTTTCGAACAATTTCATTACTTTTTCACAATCATCATGATTCATAATCGTAAAATGATAATCTTCACTGGCTCCATCAAAGTTAACAATAGATAAATCTTTTAATTGTGCGGAAAGTTCTGCCAACCATTCCACAATGCAGTCATCATCTGAAAAATTTTCCTCATTGACGGTAAAATCCAGCCCCCGTGCAGCTTTTATATTCTCAATAAACCAAAAGAAGTCCTCTAAAGCTGGCGCTCCAGCGTCAGAAGAAATTAAGTAGTATTGCGGTTTTACAAGCTGCTTGTCTTCATCAGCAACATTTCCAAATGGATCATCTGCGTCAATGTCCTGCCCGGAAAGCACATATAGGACTTCAGGAATACCGCCGTACTCGTCAGCCGCATTTTCCAAACATTCTTTACAACGTTGAAACACATCTTCATGATGTCCACAAAGAATAAGGGCGCAAAAACTTTTCAATACATCCATTTGGCTTGGATCAAGTGCCATCTTTGTCCCTCCTTTTGTTCAACATCTTCAATACCCCTCAATTCCAAAAAGGGATTATTTTTACAATACTTTATATTAGCATATCAATCCATGATTTTCAACCATAACCGGTCTATGTCTTCAAATTAGCAAAACGACTTTCTAGCTCATTCCATATCAATCAGTGCCGCCGCACCAATAATCCCCGCATCATTCCCATGCGCTGCTTTTTTGATCTGCGCTACCATAGCTATCTCGCCTCCAAAGCAGTTTTTCTTCACATATTTTTGCAGCGTTTCTTCCATCAAGTCAAATCCTTCGCAGATTCCTCCTCCCAGATAGATCACCTCCGGTCGAAAGATATTGATAATATTCACAATCCCACACCCCAGATATTCCAAATACTGCTCAAATACTTTCACCGCAGCCGGGTCTTTTTTCCGTACTGCCTCTATCACGTGCTTTCCGTTTAAGCCGCGCAAAGCAGGTTCCTCTCCCGCCAGCACACACAGAAGGGAGTTCTTCGTATCCCGCGCCGCCTGCCTTACATCCTCCACCAATGCGGATGCAGACACATAAGCCTCCAGACAGCCCTTCCTACCGCAGCTGCACTGCCTTCCGCCATGACAAATCACCATATGTCCCAGTTCCGCTCCACCCGGATGCTCTCCTTCATACAGCTTTCCTTTTAATATGATACCGCTGCCAACCCCTGTTCCAAGAGTCAGCAAAACTGCGCTCTGAATGCCGGAATCCGTATCACACACCAGTTCTCCAAGGGCCGCACAGTTTGCGTCATTCGATACCCTGACCTTGATTACATCACAGTCTGCATCCCCTGCCAGCATTTTTCCAAGAAGTTCTGCAAGGGGTACATTTTCCCATCTGATATTATTGGAATATAAGACCTTACCGCTTCCGTCATCAATCGTGCCGGGACTTCCGATCCCTACTCCAGCAATATCATGCAGGGTAATACCCGCTTCCTCCGTCAGCTTCTTCACAAGAGACGCCATATCCCTAATGATTTCTTCCGATTCGCGTTCCGTCATGGTAGGTGTCGATCCGTGCACAATGATCCTGTTCTCCTCATCCACGATACCACCCTTGATATAAGTGCCGCCAAGATCTAATCCAACGCGTTTCATCCCGTAACCTGCCTTTCTCTTGATCATATCACACATGCCAAAAAAATTTTCTTAATCTGCAACATATCATTGAGGAATTCCCTGCTATCTATAGAAGAATACCCTGCATGACAACCACTTGCTTTCTGCAAGCGACATTCATACAGGGTATGGAACTACTCCTTACAAAACCATCTTTAGGAAGATGTGATCGAATCAAACTTTCTCTTCAAATCATTAGAAATATCGCTAATCATGACCGCCGATGCCGCGATTTCTTCCGAACTGGATGCCAGCGTCGTAATACGACTATTGACTTCGTCCACGATCTGCAACAGCTTTTGAGATTCCTCACTCAGCTTTTCCATAGCGACGATGATCTCGTCCTTATTATTTTCACTATCCTTGGCCGTATTGCGGCTGGATTCACTCAATTCTTTGATCTGTGAAGCAACTACCGCAAATCCCTTGCCTGCCTCCCCGGCACGCGCCGCCTCGATTGAAGCGTTCAGGGATAACAGATTTGTCTGGGATGCCACGGAAGTAATATTTTCATTGTTTTTGCCAAGCTGAAGCAACAGTTCATTGATCTTTTCAAAGGAGTTTTTCATCGCCTCACAGAAAGCAACCACCTCTCCCATCGCCTGACTGATATTACTGCTCTCCTCAGCATTTTTACTATTACCCAAAGACATTTCATTGATGGATACATTCAAAGAAACAAACTGTTCATTGGCTTCCTTCACCATCCTCGAAACATCTTCACTCTTCTCCAGAATCTTTTTATTCTGTTCT
This sequence comes from Lachnospiraceae bacterium, assembly GCA_029062895.1. Classification (GTDB taxonomy): domain Bacteria; phylum Bacillota; class Clostridia; order Lachnospirales; family Lachnospiraceae; genus NK4A136. The sequence goes on along the minus strand of JAIDPF010000083.1, from coordinate 24,547 downwards.
TCTATCTCTTCTGACATTTTTTCCAACTGTTTCTTCTCTATCTCAGCCAGATCTTTTACATAATGAATACAGCTTGTCTTATTATTGCAGCCGTTGAAAATCGCCGTCGCCATATCGCGGCAGGTATTATAACCGCAGGCGCTACAGTTGATCTTCTGCTTTTGATCGGTATTCTTATTCATACTGTCAAAAATTTCCCTAAGCTGCTTGTCGTCAGGACGAGTCACGATATTACCCGCTGATTTGTCCGTATAATGACGAACAAAATCATTCACATCAAGATTTGCAAACTGCTTATTCAGATTCTTTAAACGTTTCTCCGGAGTCAGGTTTCTTCCCCATGCGCTCTTCTGATTCCGGCTCTTGCTTGCTTCTCTAATCTTCTGAAGCTCATACAACGTATCGTCTGTCTTGGTCTTTTCTTCCTCCACGCCGGTACCATAGATACATCCTTTTGCACAGTTCAGGGCATCTACCATAAAAGGAAGCGGCTTATTATGTAAAACTCTTTCCTTATAATCCTCCATGAAATGATAAGCATGCTTTTCACCCTCAATCTGACGGATGAATATATCCTCGCCACAGAACCAATATACATTTTCCTTCAGACCACCCGGCATCGGATAGATGGAACCAAGACCATATTCTATTTCATTCTCTGCAGGTTCCGCCATAATATTATGCTGTCTTGCATATTTTGCAAGATGGTCAAAGGTCACATTGTAGCTGACATAACCATATGTATTGGGATCGCTGATTTCTGATTTCTTGGCAATACAGGGACTGATGAACGCCAGTTTGTCCGTCAGATGCATATACTTCTTCGCATATACAGCCGCACACATCATCGGGCTATGTATCGGCACCAGCTTTGGTATCAGTTCCGGAATATAATGCTCAATATAGTTTACAACAGCCGGGCACGGCTGGGAAATGCCGCCCAGGAAATTATGCTCGGTAATATATTTGATATAGCCCCATGTCGTAATATCCGCGCCGAAGCTTACACTGATAATACGGTTAGCGCCCATACGCTTTAAACCACCTAAGATCTTCTTATATTCATTAGGGTAATTGGCTGCAAACGCAGGTGCCCACAACAGGGAAATCCTTTCCCCTTTTGCAAGATCAGCCATAAGCTGTTCTGTATCGTCTCGAAATTCTCTGGCATTATGCTCACAGGAATCAAAACATGCTCCACAACCAATACATTTGCTTCCATCAACATAAATATGCTGTCCCTCTTCTGTCACTACAGCTCTATTAGCCGTAAGAACAGGACATTGTGAAATACATTTGTTACAGCCAATACACTTATCGTTGGTAAATACCAGACCCTTTTGTTCAAATCCCGCCATTTTTCCCTCCGTTTTGAAAACAAAAATTCAATAGAATTTCTCCACGTTTCAATAAATATAAGCATTAATATCGTTTGCAGATCAAAAAATGTTAAAACGCGAAAAAACCCTGATGTTAATATTTTATTACATTTATACAAGCAAGTCAACATAATTTGCGTTTTATTGAGTAAAATTGATTGCCTGCAAGTCACTTAACACCTGTCCTAACACTTCAAAATACTCCCCAAATGTCTTTTTACAGCAGGAAGGATTTAATATCTTTACCCCTTTTGTACGAAGTCCTGTCAGTGCAAACGCCATTGCTACCCGGTGGTCATCATACGTCTCGATCTCACACCCTTTAGGCACACCGGGAAAAATAGTCACCTCATCCTCCCTTTCTTCCGTTTCAATACCCAACGCGGTCAGATTACGCACGATCGCCTGTATCCGGTCACATTCCTGCAGACGGATATGTCCGATTCCGGTTATGGTAACCGGCGCATCCGCGTAAGGCGCAATCGCAGCCAGCGTCAACGCCTGATCGGAAAAAGATGACATATCCAAGATAAATCCCCCTTCTAACATGCCGTCCGCCGGTCCTGCAACGACCAGTCCCCTGCTATCCGTCTCTTCCACCGTACAGCCCATCTTTTCCAAAACCTTGATAAACTCGGTATCGCCCTGCAGCATAGGAAAACATACTCCGGGAACGGTCATCCGAACTCCCAATACCGCTGCAAGGGCATAGAAGTACGACGCCGCTGACATATCCGGTTCCACAACATAATCCATTGCCTGATAAACCGCATCACCCTTCAAGTGAAAACTAAGTTTTCCATTCTCTGCGTTTTTATTCACAATGATACCGAACTGTTCCATCATCTTCACGGTAAGATCCGCGTAACTGAGTCCATGGGAACCTTTCACGTCAATCTCCATCGTTTGATGCAACGTCCCTGCCGCGATCAACAGAGCGCTCAAAAACTGGGAACTCTGGTCAATATTAACCGTGATACATTCCGGAAGTATGTCTTCTAAACGGAGTTTATTTATGTTCCTTTCTCCGCCGCTTTCCTCCGTTAACCGCTTCTTTACTCCTACAATATGCAGCGGGAAATGACCTTTTTCTTCTAAACATTTCACTCTGGCACCAGCCTGCTCCAAAGCATCTATCAATGGCTGCATCGGACGTTTCTTCATCTGTTCCGAAGATTCCAATGTATATTCTCCATCAGAAAAAGCAAGCATCGCTGCCAGAAAACGCGCCGCCGTTCCGGCGTTTCCCACATTAAGCGTTGCCTTCTTACAGGGAATCTCACCGCCAAGTCCCTGAATCGTCACCCGATTGCCCAGCGTACCCTCCGGCTCTGACTCCACAGAAAAACCCAAGGTTTTCAGGCACTCCATAAAATAGATGGAATCATCACTCCCCAGACAGTTATGGATGATACTAGTTCCCTTCGCCATAGCAGCAAGCAAAAGTGCCCTGTTTGTAATAGATTTGGATCCCGGAACCGATGCTTCCATCAGGCAATCCCTATTAACTTTCTCCGGACATTGTACTTCATATATATCTTCTTTCATAATATATTATTAACCATGCCTTTCACTTACAGATCATAATACATTTTAAACTCTGCCGGCGTCGGTATCTGTGCTGCCTGCCTTGCCTCTGCACGCTTACGCGCAATCCATACTTCGATCAACCTCTCCGGGAAGACGCCGCCTTTGGTCAGATATTCATGATCCGCCTCCAGAGCATCCAGCGCCTCTTCCAGCGATTTGGGAAGACCTTTGATCTTCTTCTGTTCCTCTTCGGATAGATTGTAGAGATTAAAATCATACGGTCCCCAGCCATTAGCAGCCGGATCAATCTTCTTTTCGATACCGTCCAGACCTGCCATCAAGATCGCTGCATACGCATAATATGGATTGGCTGTCGCATCCGGATTTCTAAGTTCAAATCGCTTCGTATCTGGGGACTTTGCATAAGCCGGGATACGGATGACGGCGCTTCTGTTGGAAGTCGCATAGCCGATCGTTACCGGAGCTTCGTATCCCGGAACCAGACGCTTAAAGGAATTCGTTGATGGATTGGTCAGCGCGCACAAGGAAGCGATATGGGACAACAATCCGCCGATAAAATAATGTGCTGTCTGGCTCAAACCGGAATATCCATTCTCATCATAGAAGATCGGTTTTCCATCCTTACGGAGCAGCATATGAACATGCATGCCGCTTCCGGCTTCCTGATAAATCGGCTTCGGCAGGAAAGTCGCCGTCTTTCCTTCTTTTGCCGCCATATTTTTAATGATATACTTGATAATCATCGTATTGTCAGCCATCTTCGGCATATCTTCCAGTTCTACTTCGATCTCCATCTGTCCGGGTCCGCCGACTTCATGATGATGATATTTTACAGGAATGCCCCATTTGCCGATCTCCATACACATACGGCTTCTGAGATCATATCCCACATCCTGCGGTGCTGCAATGTGATATCCACCCCCATAGGATACCTCATAACCATTATTACCCGGCACATCCAGCCTACAGTTCCACTCCGCCTGCCGGGTATCGATCTGATAGGCACACCGGCTTTGGGATACTTCATAACGTGCAGAATCAAAAAGATAAAATTCAAATTCCGGTCCGATCACCATACTGTCAGCGATACCGCTTCCCTTCATATACTCCATCGCCTTTAAGCTGACATTCTTGGGATACTGGTCAAAGGGCGTATTCTCCTCCTTACCGATCACGCAGACATTTCCACACATCGTCAGTGTCGGCACATCCGCAAATGGATCAATATATGCCGTATCCGGATCTGGTAAAAAGACCATATCACTTTTCTCTACAGGCGCATATCCATAATTTGATCCGTCAAATCCAATACCATAAATGAAGGTATTTTCGTCAAAACGCTCTACCGGTATGGTAATGTGATGCCAGCGGCCATCAATATCCGTCATCTTAAAATCAATCATCTGGATCTGCTTTTCTTCGCAAAGCTTTCTGATTTCTGTACTTCTGTCCATATTCTGAACCCCCTTTTATTTGATAAATACCAGTATAACATAAATAAGCGTATAGTCCAATATAAGTTCTTATAATATAACGGATTTCATTCATTATGCCGACTGCGACATATACAGTCGGTAATAATCCCCTTTCTTCGCCATCAACTCCTCATGGCAGCCACATTCTGTAATGCCCCTGCCGTCGATAAACATGATCCTGTCACAATTCCTGATTGTGGAAAGCCGATGCGCTATAATAAACGATGTCCTGCCCTTTAATAGCTCCGCAAGTCCCTTCTGCACAAGCACCTCTGTCTTAGCATCAATGGAAGAAGTCGCCTCATCCAGCACCAAAATCTTAGGATCAGATAACAGCGTCCTTGCAAAGCTGATCAACTGCTTTTCACCTCCGGATAACTTCGCTCCCCGCTCATTGACCTGTGTCTGATATCCATCGTTCATCTGGGAGATAAATTCATCCGCACAGACAGCCGCAGCCGCCTTCCTTACTTCCTCATCCGTTGCGTCCAGCCTGCCATAACGGATATTGTCCATCACCGTACCACTAAAGATAAAGCTGTCCTGCAGCATGATACCCATCTGCGAGCGCAGGGAATGTAAGGTAACATCCGCAATATCCTTTCCATCTATGGTAATCTTTCCGTCATCAATATCATAAAATCTTGAGATCAGCGAAACGATGGTGGATTTTCCGGCCCCCGTAGGACCCACCAGCGCAATACTCTCTCCTGCTTTAACATCAAAGGATACCCGTTCCAGTACATTGTTATCTTTTTCATAGGCGAAAGTCACATCATGAAAAGAAACGTCTCCCCGGATCTGTCCAATGTCCGCCGCGCCTTCCTTGTCCGTGATCATGACCGGTTCATCCAAAGTCTCAAAGATTCTTTCCAGATAAGCAATATTATTGATAAAATTATTCATGATATTCGACAAATTCATAATCGGCTGCCAGAATCTCGACGCGTAACCTGTCATGGCGGCAAGCGTTCCAAGCGTCACCGTGGCCGGATCAAAAACAAGCAGACCTATCACAAAAAGTGCCACATGCACCAGCATGGCGATCACATCTGTAGCGGGCCAGACAAGATTGGAATATTTCACCGCCTGCATCCAGCTTGCACGGTATCTATCATTGAGATGGTCAAATATTTCGGCATTTTGATTTTCTCTGGTAAAACTCCGGGTAACCCTGACACCTACAATATTTTCCTGCAAATAGGCATTCATATTGGAACTCTTATTTGAGACGTCCTGCCATGCTTTCCGTTGATGATTTTTGATATAGCCCATCACAAAAATAAACACAGGCAATCCAGCCAGCACGACAACGGTCAGCCGAACATCTACAAACAGCATAAATCCCAAAATAAAAACCATATTGAGAATTTCCAGGATGAAACTAATGATCCCATTGGAAAGCATGTTGGAAACACTGTTCACATAGTTGATAACACGGATCAGGATCTTGCCATGCGGACGGTCATCATAATACGTAAACGGAAGTTCCTGCAGATGTTTGAATAGATCATTTCTGATATCAAAGATAATATCCTGTCCAACCACCGCAAGGATCCTGGAACAAATATTACTAAGAAGCACATTGACCAGCGTAAAAATAATGAGCAGCAGCGCAAGAAAAAACAACCCCCTGACATCTCCATCCGGAATCGTCTCATCCAACGCTTTCTGCGTCAGTAATGGCGCAATCAGACCTGCAATGGCCGCGGCTACGCTAAGAATAAACGCACCCAGCATTTTACCTTTATATTTTTTGATATACAAAAATGAACGTTTCAAATGACGAAAGTCAAATGGGGTTTCCAGTTCTTCGTCTATATCGTATTTATTTCTTGCCATATCACCACTATCCCTCTACTCCGTTTATACCACAGGCACAATATTAGCTAGCCCACTGTAATTCCACTCTGCAGTTCATAAATCTGCCTATAATATCCATCCCGCCGTATCAACTCCTCATGCCTGCCTATGTCTGTGATCCTGCCATCCTCCAGAATTATGATCTGATCGGCATTTTTAGCGGAGGAGATACGCTGCGCAATGATGATCTTTGTACACGGAAATCCCAGATCATTTTTAAGACTGTCCTGAATCAGCGCTTCTGTCTCCATATCCACTGCAGATGTAGTATCATCCAAAATCAGTATCGCCGGCTTGATAGCGATCGCACGCGCCAGCGAGATCCGCTGCTTCTGTCCGCCGGACAGACCCACGCCACGCTCTCCAACAATGGTCTCATACTGTCTGGGAAGTTCCCTGATAAATTCATCGGCATCAGAAAGCTCCGCGCACTGTATCACTTCCTCCTCCGAGAGGGAACTGTCGCCAAACGCGATATTTCCGTCTATCGTATCCGAATACAAAAGAACATCCTGCGCAGCGATACCGATATTCTTTCTCAGATCCTTCAATTTATAATCCTTTACATTGATACCGTCGATCAACACTTCCCCTTGATCCACGTCATAAAGACGCGGGATCAGATTAATCAGGGAGGTTTTGCCGCTGCCGGTCGCACCCATAACCGCGCATGTCTTTCCTGCCGGGATCTTAAAACTGATATGATCGAGGATCTCCTTATTTTCAATCTGAAAAGTAACATCCCGAAATTCCACTTCTCCCTTCAGACGTTCTCCCGTCTCCACCGCTTCTTTCCGGTCTACCACCTTCGGCGATACCTCGCAGATCTCCATGATCTTTCCGGCAGATGCAAGAAAACGGTTAAAATCATTTACATAGCTTCCCATATTCCGCATGGGGTTGCTGACGGCCCAAAGGAGTCCGGAGATCGCTATATACTGTCCCATCGTCAGATGGCGGTTAATCATAAACAAACCGCCGCATAAAAGCAAAACAATGCTTAAAGTTCCAGCCGCAAAATCCATAAATGGTTGATATTTCAACCATATCATCGCCGCCTTTTTATTCGTCGCCGCATATTCCGTATTCTTTTCGGAAAACCGTTGGATCTCATATGCTTCTCTGGCAAACGCTTTCACCACACGGTTGCCCGAAATATTCTCCTGCGCCGCAGTATTAAGCGCCGATGACTTCTCCCAAACAGCAGCATGAGCGGGTCCCGCCTCTCTTGAAAGAAGTCTTGTAATGATAAAAATAAAAGGCGTCACAGCAAGTATACAAAGCGCCGTGCGCCAGTCAATAACAAAAAAATAGACCATAGAAGCCAGAAACAATGCCGCTGATTCCACAACGCCTTTGATCACCCATGAAACCATATGCCTGCACAAATCAAGATCTCCGGTCATACGCGTCATCAAGTCACCGGTACGGAAGGTATCATAAAATTCCATATCCTGATCCTCAATATGGCGAAACAATCCTGTCCGGATCCGATAAATCATGCCCTGCGATGCCGTTTCATAATACATATTACAGGTATACTGAAAGCATACTCTGACCACTGTAAAAAAGATCATGCCCGCGATCAGCCACAGCAGCAGACTTCTTTTCTGCAACAGATTCTCTGCGGCATGTTCATTGGAGATAAATGTATCAACGATCCGTGATTGAAAATAAGGCGATGTTATGTATAAAATATTACACAGTACCGAAAGAAAAAGCGCTGCAATATATTTTTTACGATAGCCCTTTAAGTTGTCCCATAACCATTTGATCTGAACCACGAAAATGTACCCTTCCTAATCCGCTTTCAATGTTTCTGCGTTCTCTGTATATATTGTTACTGTCTGATACGGGACGTCAATCTGCGCTTCCCGGAATCTCTCAATCAGTGATATTCTGATCTCGCTGCAAGCCTGAAAGCTCTCATCTAAAGTATTTGTCCAGATCGTCGTCTTTAAGATAATGCCGTTCATGGAATAGCCTTTCACAAACACATTATTTTCCATAGTATTCAGTGTTAATGGATTCTCTGCACAGATGGTTTTCATGATCCCAATGGCTTTTCTAATATCTGAATCATACGTTATCTCGATCTCCATGAAATTACCGATATTATCCGTAAAGTTCGTGTTCGTTATGACCGACGAATCCATGACGGAATTCGGCACGATACAGCTTTCTCCATTATACTGACTGATGATGGTATGGCGTAATGTAATATCTGTTACGATGCCCTCTGCGACAACGCTACCTCCCTGTACCACCTTAATCTTATCATTAACGCTGTAAGGTCTAGAAAAAGACAGGGAAAATCCACTGATCACATTGGACAGCGCCTGCTGTGCGGCAAATGTCACCAGCGCAATCAAAAGCGTACCGCTCTGCAACAGCGCCGTACTGAGTTCCTTCGTCACTTCAAACTGCTGAGCAAGGGCATAAACCGTCAAAACCGCAATCACTACATTGATCAGGCTCTTAAAAAATCTGATATGCATGGAACGCGTTTTCTTTTCTAAAGCTTTAAAAATAAAATTCGCAATCTGATGTAAGATTAATCCACCAACAATAAATATCGCAATAATCAGCCAATTACTCATAATCTGAAAATTTACTTTTCCTACAGGGGTAGTTGACAATATCCCCAAAATGAACGTCGTCTCTTCCATCTGCATACCACATAGCTATTATAAGTGTACTCCCTATTTTACGCAATGCATTTTTGCTTGATGACAAGAAAATACCAACTGTTCTCCTTTTTTAATTTCTACGACTTCTTTTTGATATATAACTTGTTGTATAATATAATCCCCGTCAAGGAAACAATGCTTTCAGTAAGCGGATATGACAGCCACACGCCTGTCATCCTGTATAAAAAAGACATAAAAAATGCCATGGGAATGATGATTATAAAACCCCTTAACAGTGAAATAAGCTGTGCTGGCAACGCCTTCTCCATAGATGTAAAATAAGTAGCTATCACAATATTAAATCCAGCAAAAGGAATTGCCGTAAAATACAATTTTAGTCCTGTTTCCGCGATCCGCTGTAACTGCATATTGTGCTCACTGTTGAATAATCCGACAACCACGCCCGCTGCCGCTAAAAAAAACAGATAGATCCCCCCTGAGATCAACAGCATTAATCTGATTGCATATTTCAGGGTCTGCCTTATGCTTTTTACATCCCCATACCCATAAAACCTGCTCATAATCGGTTGTATTCCCTGTGCTATACCTGTATAAACCGAGGCAACAACAAGTGATAAATTAGCTACAACGCCATAAGCTGCAACGCCAATTTTTCCCTGCAACCTTAAAATGATAGCATTAAAAATGATCATGACAATTCCGGAAGCAACCTCTGTAATCAGAGCAGGAATGCCCAATGAAATGATATTTCCTGCCATTTTCAGCGATGGCATTGCTTTCTTAAGATGAAACTGATTTTTACCTGTAATCCAGTGTCCGGATAAAACCAAAAGACTGATAACAGGCGCCAATCCGGTTGCCAGAACTGCACCGAATATCCCCATTTGCAAAGGAAAAATAAACACATAATCCAATATAATATTTGAAAAACTTCCCGTTAGCATAGCTGCCATGGACAATTTGGGATTACCATCATTTCTCACAAAACAAAGCAAACTATCATTCATAATAAATACTGGGGAGAAAAGCAGAATCATCTGAATATAGGTTACTGTCATAGCAAAAACTTCCTCATCAGCTCCTAACATCCCGGCCAAGCTTCCCGAAAAGGAAACACCCATGATAACAAAAATTACAGACAACACCGCCATTGCATACACAACATTTGAATAGATCCTATCTGCCTTTTCGGTTTCTCTTTGTCCCATATAGATAACGTATTTGGTAGCCCCTCCCATTCCCAGCATTAAACCGCTTCCGTGGACAAAACTATACACCGGAATCGCAAGATTAAGCGCTGCCAGACCATTGGCTCCTAACCCTCTTGAAATGAAAAAAGTATCTGCAAGTATGTAACAGGACAAACCGATCATACCACATATATTCAAGACAACATATCGGATAAATACCTTTAGCAATGCTTTTTTCTCCATCCGAACTTCCTCCTTTAGCACAAAAAACGCCAGACCTTTCTATCTTCTATGGCCTAACGATAGAAAGTCTGACGTATGATCTCTTTACCCGGCGGCAAAGAGCAACGTTATATTCAAATAATATCCTACAGCTGCTCAATAGTCAACGTCACAAAAGAAACCTTGTCCCGTTTCCATATTTTGCAGACCCCAGCAGCCCAAAATATCATCATTACTGATAAACTCCTTACGCCCATGCATCCAGTACTGGAACTCAGCCGCGCCGTAAAGCTCCGTTCCCGGTTCATGACCAGTAGCATCCGGACTATAGAGGATAAACTGCGCGCCTGTTTTTAAAGCAGTTTCATCCGCGTCATTAAAACCATATGGCTCACTGGAAATATAATGAAACGTATAATCGCCGCCAATCTCATCCCATTCTTCACCCACGCTGTGACCGGTGTCAAGTTCCAGTTCTTCCAGCGTCAAAGACCATGAGTTATCAGTAAGTTTTTCCACGTTCCCAAACTGTCCATGGAATTGACAGACATAAACCGTAAGTCCGTCGGCATCAGAATAGTCCCCCACAAAGCTACCATCCGGATTCAAAACAAGACTAGTACCCCACGCCCCCGCGCCACTGTAAAATGCCATCTCCAAAGGTTCGGTAATTGGCAGTCCATCCATCGCCTCCGGGGTCACCGACTCCTGAACTGCCGTCATGGCAATCTGAAAATCCTTAAGATTTTCCAGCAAAGATATTTTTTCATCTCTACTAAACACCGGCTCCCAGGCATCCAGCCACCACAGGCTGTCGTAAAGCCGCCCTTCCTTCTCAAACGTATCCAGCAGATCGCTGTCAGTATTGAGCAGCTGGACGCTGTGAGCAAGAAGGTCATTGATCTCATCCATAAACGCGGCAATTTCATCCGGATCAAAACCATCATGAACGGGGGATCCAAAATTAATATCAAAATTTACCCAATTGCTCTGTACCACAGTCTCCTCGTTGTCTGTCAAAGTGGACAGTGCATAGTCGTACGTACAGACGCCCTGATACATTGTCGGATGGTAACGCAGGAGATAGTCCTCTCCTTTCAAGGTACACAGAAATATACTTGTTCTTCCAGCATGTGCAAAATAGCCTTCTTCAAAATCAATCAGTTCGTCATTCTCCCAGATTTCCAACCGCTGCCCCTGACCATCATCCATATCTATCAGGCGGACTTCCTCGGCAATACCGTTGCGATTCAAATCAGGAGCAATCGTCGTGTCTGCAGCATCCTCCGTTCCAGCATCAGACTCCTCAACTACAACAGTTTCTATGGAAGCATCGTCCCTGTTCTCCAGTGATTCCTCCTCTTTCGGTCCGCCAGAACACGCACAAGCCAATCCTATTACAAAGATCATTTCTATCAATAAAAAAGTAATCTTCTTTTTCATAAAACTTACACCAGACTCCTCTTAATTCACAAACATTCTTATAATGGAATCCTTGAACTTACCGTATGGGCGGTAACGTAACGGCAGATCCAGATATGTCTTCTTATCCAGAATACTCTTGTAATGCGTAAAGGTATCGAACCCTCTTTTTCCATGATATGCACCCATGCCGCTTGCCCCGACGCCGCCAAACCCCATCGAACTGGTAGCCAGATGAACCAGCGTGTCATTGATGCAGCCGCCGCCAAAAAGAATGCGCTGCGTCACATAAGAAATATTTTTCCGCTTGGATGAGAAAAGATATAAAGCCAAAGGAGCAGGCATGGAACGAAGCCGTTTGACCACTTCTTCCAGATTCTCATAGGTAAGGATAGGCAAAATCGGACCAAATATCTCCTCTCCCATCACCGGATCTTCCCACGATACACCATCCATAACGGTAGGCGCAATCTTCATGCTCTCCTTGCTACACTCCCCGCCAATCACCGTCTTATCCTTATCCAGAAGACGGCATAGTCGGTCAAAATGTTTTTCGTTAATGATTTTTCCGTAATGGTCATCTTCCAACGGATGCTCGCCGTACTGGGCTTTGATCTGTTTTTTCAGTTCCCCGACCAATCTGTCCTTGACAGCGGCATCGCAGTAGATATAATCCGGCGCGACACATGTCTGTCCGCAGTTGATATATTTGCCAAATACAATCCGCTTAGCCGCAAGCGCAATGTCGGCAGACTGATCTACAATACACGGGCTCTTGCCGCCCAGCTCCAGTGTCACCGGAATCAGGCGGGCAGCCGCCTTTGCCGCCACTTCACGCCCCACTGACGTACTTCCCGTAAACAGAATATAATCAAACTGCATCTCCAGAAGACATTGATTCTCTGCTCTGCCTCCGGTCACCACGGCAACATATTCCTGCGGAAAGCAGCTTTCTATCATTTCCTTGATCGCAAGCGACGTATGAGGTGAATATGCACTTGGTTTCAGCACCGCCGTATTGCCTGCCGCCAGCGCGTCTACTAAAGGGGTAATCGTCAGCAGGAACGGGTAATTCCACGGGCTCATAATCAGCACACAGCCGTAAGGTGAAGGTTTTACGTAACTTCTGCTGATAAAATTCACAAGCGGAGTAGGTACATTTTTTTCACGGGCATAACTGCCGACATGTCGCAGCATATATGAAATCTCGCTTTTTACCAGACCGATCTCACACATATAGCTTTCATAACGGCTTTTTCCCAGATCCTGAAAAAGCGCATTGCACAAAGCGTCCTCATAATTCGTGATTGCATCCCGCAGGCGGCAAAGCGCCTCCTTACGCGCGGATACCTTCAACGTCGCGCCGCTTTCAAAATATTTCTTTTGTTGATCCAATAATTCCTGTGCTTCCATAACACACTCTCCACGCTATCCATCATAAAGCATATCGGACATCAAAGTTTTCAATCACACTAATAACCATGCCCTTCCACAACCCGCAAACTTTGGGCCGTAGGCACAAATTTGCGATTGAAAAATCTTTGATTTTTCAATCTATAACCTTACGGTAGATCTCTTTCAACTGCTTCTTATCCCAAAGAATAGGCACCGGATACAAAGGATTGGCCTCCTTATCCGCATATGCAGCAAGGCTGTCAATATCTTCCTCCCTGATCCCCTCCAGTTTTCCGGGGATCCCCAGCTGTTCATTTAAGTTGTAGATTGCGCGAATCATCTTCTTTGCAAGTTCTTCTTCCGATTCCGCGCTTGTTCCGAGTTCCGCGCATACAGCAAGCTGCGCCAGTCTTTTATAAACGCATGGGCCGTACATTTCCAACACGATCGGCAGCAATACTGCGTTGACCAGACCATGGGGCATGTTATATTTCCCGCTCAGCGAATGGGACACCGCATGGATATAACCTACGTAAGAACGCGTGAAAGCTCTTCCTGCATAATGAGCAGCCGAAAGCATGGCTCTCTCCGCTTCCACCGATTCATGCGCCGCAGCCGCTTTAATATTGGCAAATATCAGTTTAACTGCTTTTCTGGCATCCCTGCCGGTTTCCTTCGTCACAGATCTTCCGATATATGCTTCAATGGCATGGGTCAGAGCATCCATGCCTGTCGTCGCAGCGACAGACGCCGGCAATGAACGGATCACCACCGGATCCAATACCGCATAAGACGGGATCAATGGGAAGGAATTGATCACATATTTATGTCTGGTCTGCTCGTCAACAATAACGGCGGCAAGCGTCGTCTCGCTGCCTGTTCCCGCAGTCGTCGGAACCGCAAAGATGACCGGCGTTTTCTTTACTACCTTAAGGATGCCTTCCAGCTGCTTCAGGCTTTTCTTCGGATATGCAACGCAGGCACCCACCGCTTTGGCACAGTCCATCGCCGAACCGCCGCCAAAAGCAATAATACAGTCGCAGGAATGTTTCCTGTAGAGTCCAAATGCCTCCGCAACCATGGCTGAAGTCGGGTTCTGCTGTGTCCCGTCATAAACAACCGCGCCATGCCCGCTTTCCTCCAGAATATCCTCCAGTTCCTTCGTCAGTCCCAGATTCCGCACCGGTGCGTCAGTTACCAGCAGCGGCTTATGTAATCTCTTTGCAGATAGCACTGATGAAATATCCTTCACATGATGCAGAATATCAGGATTGCGGTAAGGCAATACGGGAAGTGCAATGCGAAATACCGTTTGAAAGATACGGCAATACAGTTTTTTTATCGGATTCATAATAATTTTCTCCATTCAAAATCTTACAGCGTCTCTTGAAAATAAATCTTATTTGATTATAATGTATAATGGAAATCAATGGAAAGTCAATGTCAAAAAGGCAAATGATACGATTTGCCAAAATAGTATCAAAAAAATTCTGAGGGTTACAAAAATGAGCAGAAAAAATAAAAGCGCGGAATTTATAAACGATTGTATTGCCGACGCTCTCCTACAGCTTATGGAAGAAAAACCGATTGAAAAGATTACCGCACAGGAAATTACCGATCTCGCAGGCGTTGGCAGGGCAACCTTCTTCCGTCACTTCCGTTCCAAAGATGAAATACTGACTTATAAATTGATCCGCCTTTGGAACCAGTGGGTGATCGACCACAACCTTTCACCAGAGGATCATTTTTCCCTTTCCAATACGGAAGACCTGCTGGCTTTTAATCTAAGCATACGTCCCTTGATCTGCAAAATCTATTCCGCTGGAATGCAACATTCTATCTACATGGCATTTTATCAGGTTATGGAACCCTATTTTAACTTTGAGCCTTTCCACAATTATACCAGTAAATTTTATGCTTACGGCGTATTTGCCCTTCTGGACGAATGGATCAAGCGGGATTTTGCGGAGACGCCAAAGCAGATCGCCGACATTGTAGTCCACCAGATTGTAGGGAAGGATGTCCCCGTTACCTGATTTGTATTTTTATGGAGGAAACTTATGTATCTCTTACTACTGTCATTAATATATCTGGCTTTTATCAGCTTAGGGCTCCCTGACTCCCTGCTTGGCGCAGCATGGCCTACAATGCAGGAATCCTATCAGGTCCCTATCTCTTATATGGGCATCATATCAATGACGATCAGCGGTGGAACCATCTGCTCGAGCCTCCTTTCGGAACGGCTGACCCACCGTTTTGGTACAAAATATGTGACTGTTTTCAGTGTATTTCTGACCGCTATTGCCCTATTCGGATTTTCCTTATCCAAAAACTTCTGGCTTCTGTGTATCTGGGCGGTTCCTTACGGTCTTGGCGCAGGCGCAATCGACGCCGCACTGAATAATTATGTCGCAGTTCATTATACTTCACGCCACATCAGCTGGCTTCATTGTTTCTGGGGTGTTGGAACCATAATCAGCCCCTATATTATGAGTGCGGCATTGCTACATTCCACTTGGGAAAACGGTTACCGTATGGTTTCCCTGATACAGTTTGCCATTGCCATCATTCTGTTATCCACACTTTCGATCTGGAAAGTGAACCAAAAGAACGATGATGAAAAAGACGAACACTCTCTGCTTGGTCTGAAAGGCGCTTTGAAGATCCGGGGCGTTCCCTTCATATTGATTGGATTCCTCTGCTACTGCGCCGGAGAAAGCACCTCAATGCTCTGGGCCAGCAGCTATCTGACACAGGCAAGAGCCATTTCCAAAGAAGCGGCCGCCGCCTTTGCCGCCTTGTTTTTTATTGGAATTACCGCAGGCCGGTTTGCAGCAGGCTTTATTTCTGAAAAGATCGGCGACCAGAAAATGATACGCCTTGGCACCACCATTATTATTTTGGGCATTATTTGTATATCCCTCCCGGTAAAAACAGACGTCGCCGCTCTGGCCGGGCTTGTGGTAATCGGACTGGGATGCGCGCCTGTATATCCCTGTATCATTCATTCCACACCGTCGCATTTTGGCAGCAACAATTCCCAGGCCATTATCGGTATACAGATGGCAAGCGCATATATGGGATCCACTTTTATCCCTCCGCTGTTTGGACTGATTGCCAACCATATCAGCATTAAGCTGTTTCCTGTTTTCCTATTGCTGTTTTTTATTATGATGATCCTAATGATTGAAACAACCTATAAGAAAGTAAACTAACATCCGTTCTTACTTTACGAAAAAAGGGAGCCCGCAGGCTCCCT
Organism: Lachnospiraceae bacterium; assembly: GCA_029062895.1. GTDB lineage: Bacteria > Bacillota > Clostridia > Lachnospirales > Lachnospiraceae > NK4A136. The sequence goes on along the minus strand of JAIDPF010000083.1, from coordinate 8,140 downwards.
TTAAAAATTCATAAAAACACATCTTTTAATCCAGTTTCTTTATTTCCCGGTTGAAGCAGGAGAACAGACTCACTATAAACCCACATACCCCGGTACACAAAAACATTGCTGCCATGCCGCTTCCAGCGCTATTCCCTACGATTGTTCCAATAGTCCCCGCCAGTTCATTCCCCGAACTTATAAAAGGTTCAAACACATAATCGGCCAGATAGCCTCCAAGGATAATACCAACCGGAATCGTGCTATACTGGATGGCATTCCTGACTGCGAACACTCTTCCCTGCATGAACTCAGGAATCTTACGGTACATGATCGTATTCTGATTCGCCATGATAAAAGGAATCGGCAGGCTGGCAGCAACCGCAGCAGCCGACCACCAGAAAACATTTTTTCCCACCGCCATCAGAAGATCGCCGAACAGAAATGATAATGCAGCCGAAATGTAAATTGACACAGCCTTATGACGGCTCTCCTTTTTCACGGAAACAATGATTCCACCCACAATTCCGCCGATTCCCATACAGGCATTTACCATTCCAAGCGCAATACTGTTCCCTGCGCTTCTTGCCAGAATCATCGGCGATAAAATATTCTCATAAGTAAGCCTTGAAAAGAAATTGATCAGCGCCATCGTCAGCATAATATATAAAATGCCTTTTTCCTGTTTCAGGAAAGTGAATCCTTCCGTCATCCCGGCAAACGGAGAACCCTGTTTTTTATCCTGCGCCCGCTCCGGGATTGCAATAAAAAACAATAACACACAAAATGCAAATGCAAAGCTCGCCAGGTCTATCAGCAGAACAATCGGCAGCCCGCCAGCTGCAAAAAGGAACGCCGCCAGCATGGGACTGAATACCACAATAAGGTTATTGGAAAAAGAATTCATACCACTCACATTTGAAATCTTCTCCTTCGGTACAAGCCACCCCGTTGCCACTGCGGATGCCGGCTGCTGGAAAGCATTCGTCATACCTATGACTACATTCATAACATAAATCATCCAGACCGACAGCTTCCCCGTAAGCAGGAACAACAACACTGCCAATGAACCAGCCGCCGCAATGCTGTCCGAAACCAGCATAATTGATTTTTTCTTATGCCTGTCTATAAAACTGCCGACAAACAGGCTTAGAAATACATACGGCACATAGTTACAAAAGGACATCAGCGAAACAGACATTGCAGAATGGCTTTGCTCATATGCCCATAATACCAGCGCAAATCCTGTCATGGAACTTCCCAACCCGGATACGCTCTGACTTAACCACAAAATGATATATTTTTTAAAAGATTTTTCTTCCATTGAATTTTCTCCATTCTATTCTTTATTTTTCTCAGAATAAAAGTACAAAATCCAATGTGGACGATATTTTTTACCTCTGTACAAGCTTCGTCCTATCATCAGACTTTGTACAGAGTCCCTTGCTTAAATCAATGATCAGATGGCAAAGCATCTTTCCCACCTCCCTCAGCTATCTTATCCTCAATATAATATAACACGAAAAGGCTTTTTAAGCAATCCACACGCATCCATCTAAAGCAAAAGCGACTTTATGATTACAATATCAAATCAATAGATCAATCCTCTTGTATTTGACAGGTTGTGATGGAAGCTGTTCCTGCGCTAAAGCGTTTTCTGATACAGCCTCCGATAAACTGTCTGCACTTTCTAGATTTTCCTGCGAAAGTTCTTCCTGCAGATCTAATTCTGTTACTTCTTCGGTCAGTTCTTCTGCTAATTGAGAAAGATCTTCCATGATCTCGGACAATACGCCCTTTTCCTCGTCGGTTCCAAGCGCTTCCTCCGCCATTTCCTCACGTCTTTCCTCAGCAGTCTTAGGTTCCAATTTCTCTGCTTCCTCAGCAATTTTCTCGCCGATCTCTTTTGCTTCGTCCATGGCACGCCGCATCTGTTCCTGATTATACTGCATTTTGACAGCGGCAATCTCATTCTCATAGGAATCTAATTTATCCAGTTTTTTCGCAATATCCTCAAGGGTACTGCATTCCATATTTTTCAGATTTTCCTTTTGTTTTTCCCAAAATTCAATCTGCCCTGCCGCGTTTTGCTGACGCTCTGCCTTCTCCTGTGCGCTTTTTAGTGCCGGTTTTTGCATTAACGATAAATTTCCAGCAAACAGTGACCTGCCCTTATTTGATTCTGTATTGAACATTGTAATATTCATAATATCACCTTCCGTTTATACATTTATATTTCACACCTTCTCTTTTTTCCGCCTATTCTCAATTATTATTTCGGAGCTAAATTTCAAAAACTAAACTGATATGTAGTGAAGCGGCCTTTTTCTGCTGTGAACACCATAAAAGACCTCCAATCCTGCCATACATCTTTTCAAAAGAATCCTTTGTTGAAGCCGCACCTGCTCCTCTTCCTATTTAGACCATATCCATTTATCGTAACTGCCAATGCTCTTAAACATATCCTGCCATGCGAAAAATTTCTGCAATTCCTCAATGCTTTCCCTGTAGCTCTGCAGCCAGTCAAAAAACAGATTATAAGTGTCCCCCGAAAACGAAATGCTCCAGTTATTTTTATAATTAGAGTTGTCATTGTAAGCCATCCCATCATAGCCCATAGAGATAATCCCATGATCCGTATGTTGCGCCAGCCCCCTTATCTCCAGATCAGCCCATGTATAGGCTTCTTCTTTGCTTTCAATTAAATTTGGATATTTATTGAGATAGGTTTCTGCCAACAATTCATACTTATCTATATCCGCCTGACTCTGTAAAAGGGTTTTGCCTCCCCGCCCTTCTTCTCCATCCCGTACCAGATACTGTATGCCTGTGCCAGAATGGGTTTTTAGGGTGAATCCCTGCAATTCAACCGTCTCCAGTGTTTCAACACCCATGACATTCTGCAGGGCATCTTTTAGTTCGCCGTCCATCACCATAGCAGAATAACTCATGGTTCCATGTTCTGAAATCAAAAACTGTTTTCCTGTTGTGCTGTCCTGTCTGATCTTAATATCAGAATAGTTAAAAACACCTAACTTTTCTCCCTGCTTATTGTAAATGTCAAAACGTCCTATTTCATTATTTGGTACAATCTTATAATTTGCGGATTCGTATGTTTCATAAGCAGGCTTTACATCGCGTACCACCGAAGCCGCATTCGCTATCCTATCCGCAAAACCTGTTCCTGAATTATTTTTCTGCGTTTTTCCCATTCCCCTCAATGCGGGGTAAGCCACTCCTATTCCATCAATACTCATTTTTCAATTCCTCCATTCCCTGTGTATATCCATAACTCTTTTCCCATGCATCATCTATGTGTGGATGCTTCATCACTACTCAATTCTTTATGTTTAAGTTCGCATGGTAATCCCAAACACTGTTAAGGACATTTCTTGCGGAAGATGAAATTCCCAAATTCAACTGAAAATGATTCAGACTTCCCTTTTCTTTCTTTAACGATACAATGTTTTCCTCATTGATTGCAGACATCAATGCATTATAAGCTTGCGCTTTTACGTCTGTGACTTGGTTTTTCGTTGTAGGTTCTTCTGTATTTGCATTTCCAGAATGATATTCAATCTGTACTTTGAAATCTTGTAGTTCGCTCCAAATCTGTGTATTTGTTGCCATGAACCTGCTGTGGGTTTTATAGGCACTATCAAGCATTTCCAGTTCTTTTTCTTTTGTCAGCTCCTGTGTGCTTCCGTCTGCCGCAGTATAATATTCTTTCTGCCTGTCAGATGTCGCATATTTTTCCTCTATGCGGTCTTTCATCAACTGATAAACAGAAGCCATTTTATTTACATAGCTGTCAAATGTGTCTGTCCTTGTTCCCTCTTCTTTTTCAAACTTCGCTTTCAGCGCATCTACATCCTCATGGGAATAGTCCTTTGTCATAAAATCATCTGAAATAGAACCGCCTCCCAACTCTGACATCATCTTTTCAAAATCATTCATAATGCCATAGACACCAGAATTTATGGACGGCAGATTTCCCATATCTTCGGTTCGTCCCAATCTCCCCATTGCAGACATTTTTTCTTTTAAAGCATTGCGCCCTTCCTCTGAAATATCCATGCCGTCACCCTGCCACTGATTTGCAACATCGTTTTTAACAGCCTGCTGCAAGCGTTGTTTTATCCTGTCAGCATTTACCCGATACGAATTTGACGGCGTTCTCTGCAAATTATTTATGTCCATTGCCATAACTTTGTACCCCTAATTGATAAATTTATTTATTATACTCATCGTTTCATAATATCTATCGGCAAACGCGCCTGCTATTCAAATCCAGGCATCACCAAATGACTATTTTTTGCACGAAATAACCATTACCTCTGACTTCCCCGTTTTCCGAGTGATCTCCTCTATCAAGCACATAAATGAACAGGCAGCTACCCATCATGGATAACTGCCTGACAAACTGAACGTTATAATATTTCTATTCCTTTGCTCTTAATACAATAAAACTTTGGTAAATGAATCTTTACTTCATCACTGATTCTGATTGACGTTTTTTTAACTATTCCATCCTGATTGAAGCTGAGCGGTTTTGTGATTTTAGTAATATTTCTCTTAAACAGTTGATAATCTGGATAGGTCTTAAATTCCTTTTCACTTGAAATCCCATAATAATCTGCATCGCTCTGGCTAAACTTACGAAAATTTATCTCATAACCGAATATAAACTCGGGATACGCCAGATAAGAAGCTCTTGTGCTGACATATAATTTATTACTTTCACAGTATGTCATAAACGTAAATGGTGCGAGGTAAGGCATAGGACTAATTGATTTATCATGAATTACAGCTTTGACCATTTTTCCATCAAGCTCATGTTCCCTGCCGAATTTCACTTCTGATAAATTTGATGTAATCGCAATGTGCCCCAATAATCCTCTGTTCTTACCGCTGAGAACTTCACCGCTAATCAATCGTTTATACAATGCAGAATAATTTTCGATAAATTCCCCAACAGGAGTATCTGTATAATCAATTGGTACACACGCATTGCTTATAACAAGCTTAAAAGGTTCAAATGCTGTTCTAAGTTCTTCTGGTGTAACTAAAAATGGATAGCTTTGCCAGCCCATATTACTGCCTCCACTCATTCTGCATTATCGCTCTGATTGTATCATGGCCAATTTGCAGCTTCATTGTTTATCGAATTATGATTTTGCGTGCCGCATTGATGCCGATCTTATAGGGCAGCGGTCTGAGGTCACGATCGGCTTCCTTTAATTTTTCACGGATATTGATATGCTGCGGGCAATGTTTTTCACACTGTCCACAACCAACACATTGCGATGCAAAACCGTACTCCTTGCGCAGTCCCATGTTCTGAGCAAACTCAAAGCGGGCGGAGGACTTTTTCTCCATATACATCAGATTATAATAATAGAAATTACCCGGAATATCCACTCCCTTCGGACAAGGCATACAATACCTGCACCCCGTGCAGCCTACCTTTTCCCGTTCACGAATGATCTGCTTGATCTGCTCAACGATCTCCATATCTTCTTCTGTCAAATGTCCCGCCTCAGCTTCTGATGCGATGCGGATATTCTCATTCACCATATCCTCAGAATTCATGCCGGAAAGCACACAGGTCACTTCCGGCTGGTTCCACAGCCAGCGCAGACCCAGTTCCGCAGGCGTATAGCCCTTGCTGTCAGTGGAAAGTATCTCCTTCGCCTTATCCGGCAGACTGACCAGCTTGCCGCCACGGAGAGGCTCCATAATGATAACCGGAATGCCTTTCTCTGCCGCTGCCTGAAGCCCCCTTCTTCCTGCCTGACTATGTTCATCCAAGTAGTTATATTGAATCTGGCAGAAATCCCAGTCATAAGCATCCAAAATTCTCAGGAACATCTCCGCATCACCGTGATAGGAAAACCCGATATTTCGAATATGCCCTTCTGCTTTCTGCCGTTCGATCCAGCCCTCAATACCCAAATCCTTCAGATGCTCCCATTCCGCATGATCCGTAAACATATGCATCAGGTAATAGTCAATATAGTCTGTGCGGAGACGGGAAAGCTCCTCGTGAAAGGTTTTATCAATGGCCGCTGAGGAACGTATGATATACTGCGGAAGCTTGGTTGCAATATAGACCCTGTCACGGCATTTGTTTTCATCCAGAATTCGTCCGAGACAATCCTCGCTGCCGGGGTAAACGTAAGCGGTGTCAAAATAATTGACACCCTTTTCGATCGCAAGAAGGACTTCCCTCTCAGCCTTTTCGTAGTCGATGACATTTCCTTTTCTGCTGAATCTCATGCAGCCATAACCCAACTGCGAAATCTGGTTACCATATCGGTCAAGTCTGTATTTCATACCTTCCTCCCTGCTTCATAAGCCTCTCGAACGGCTTAATTGCCTTCAAAACTCCATTATCTCAAAGAATCTCCTCTACTTTCGCTTTTACATTGTCAATCGTTTCCGTTGGTTCAAACCGGGCAACGATCTTACCTTCACGGTCGATCAGGAATTTTGTAAAATTCCACTTGATGTTACCATTGTTTTTATAATCCTTATCCATCTTCTTTACAACGCTTTTCAGAATAAGAGCCATCGGGCCCTTACCAAAACCGGCAAAAGAAGTATTGGAAGAAAGATATTGAAACAATGGACTGGCATTTTCGCCCAGCACATCAACTTTGGAAAACTGCGGGAAAGTGATCCCGTAGCGGCCGGTACAAAAAGAATGGATCTCCTCATCGCTTCCGGGAGCCTGTTCGGCAAACTGATTGCAAGGAAAGTCCAAAATTTCAAACCCGTCTTTCTGATGGAGATCATACAAATCCTGCAGTCCATCATACTGTGGTGTAAATCCGCATCCTGTGGCGGTATTGATAATCAAAAGCACTTTTCCTTTATACTCGGAAAGTGGTACTGCTTTTCCATCCTGTGTTTGCACTGTAAAATCATAAATGCTCATAATGTTACCTCCTGTTCTTAATGATGTTTCTACCGCTGGAGCAGATACGATGCAATATATTCTGTATCAGCATCTGCTGTAATCCCCGGGTCACTCACACTAAAACAAATATTTATGTCACTTTCCTTTGCTGCAAGAGCAAAATGACACAGAGCGATCCCCAAGTCTATCTTTTGCATATTACCTACTGATTCACTGACAAAGCCTTTGTTTCTCTTTAGATAAAAATGGGCACCATTTTTATCTAATACCACCCGCCATGGCTGCTTATTGACTGCCGATGGAGCCCAGCGAACCATTTCCAAGGGTTCCGCCAGCCTGCCTGCCGCTTCCTCCGTCAAAGGTACATCAAATGTGCTGTCAAAGAAAATCTTTTCAAACGGATTCCTGCTATCCGCCTTGATGGCTTTCCGCATCATAGTCTCACGAACAGACATTTTTCCTGACGGGTATCCCAGTGGGCTTACACAGGGCATCAGTTCATTCTGTTCCAATACCATTGCACGTTCAAAAGCGGAACGGTCCATAGTGCCGCCAATCCAGACCGTGCCTATCCCAATGGACCAAGCATACAGTACAAACATCTCAAAGGAATATCCAAAAGCCTCCTCCATATGCGGCATACGAGGAACTTTTGCCCCCACATAGAGGTTCGTGCCACTGACAACAGGACATGGCAGCGTCTGCTTTTTTCCATCCAAGAATTTGAAACTTACAGGTATCCCAAATGGATTTTCTATCTTTTCCATAAACAAAGCTAACTTTTTTATGTCATCTTCATTGACTTCTTTACCATCAAATGTCCGGACACTTCTCCGGCGGCGGACCAGTTCTGTAATATTATCCATTATCTTCCCTCAGTCATTATATTTTTATTACTTTTAAAACTTTTATTACTCTTATTTCTCCGTGTGCTGTAGATTTCTTTTCATATCATAATATCCTGTCAGGACAGTCCACACATAAGCGCAGGTTTTTGGTATCATAAGCATACCAATCATAGGAACTGCATCCGCAAAAAGCACTACCGGAATATAAAATCCGAAGCTTAACACAATCGCCAGCCACATGAACCGGAATGCCCTATCATTTGTTTCGTGGGCCTTTTTGTAAAAGAGAACAATGATAAGCATCCCAAGCAATACAAACGGAATATTTCTGTATATCCCCCATGACAACGGCGCATCTGCAGATGTCCATTCATTTTGTGGGGACAGACAT
>JAIDPF010000082.1 GCA_029062895.1 Lachnospiraceae bacterium | reverse complement strand
GACTGTGGAAAGGCGTGGTTTTAATATGACAAAAAAAGCCGGAAAAAAGAAAAGGGTTATCATAACAGTAACGGCGGTGCTGGTGGTACTGCTGGCGCTGTCTGCGCTGTTAGCCGTGTTGTACCATAACTACATTAAAGAAACATGTGTCATGGAACCGGTGGAACACATGGGGCAGCGGGAAGGCGTCAGTATGGATAACATCCTTGTGGAAATGGAGTATGCGATTATCAAGGAAGGGGAGTTCAGATATAATTATCTCTATATTTTTGAAAACGGGGACGTCTATTCGGGTTATTGTATCAATTACTATTATGTGCATGATTATAATAACAAAGAAGACAGGGAGAGGAGTGGGTATTACGCCAACATGGATGACAGATACTGGGATTATCTACATGAACAGTGCTATTGGGGAAGGCTGTCGCCCCGTGATCTGGAAAGCGTCATCAATGAATTTGCCCAAGTGGATGACTTTAAATGTTATAACCGTAAGGAGGATGATATGCCGGTACCTGACTCGGGAACACAGGGAGAGGCGATATATGATCAGGAAAATAGTGATATTTATGGGAGTCATGGGTATAGAGGCAGGATGGAATTGAACGGAACAGAAGACTTGAGGTGGATCAGTAGGGGGGATGTTGAAGAGATGGTCATGTATCTATACAACGAACATGCCCACAATGCCATAGACATCGTAAAATCCACATGGGCATATGAACAGTGGACGAACCAGATCTTCGGGGAAGGCTGGGAAGAACGAATCGACCTGAAGGATGAAATGGAAGTGATAGAAAGGGAAAGAAGCGCCATTCAGCAATTGGCGCTTTATTGGAAGTTCGTTTGGGAAAGCATTTTATCATTGTTCTCGTAAAGAGTTATACGGTGGAGGTCACGCTGCCTAATGCAGAGCCTCAATATTACCATATCATCATATCAGATAAATATGATTGTACATTTTACCGTTTTGAGATGTAAGCAGAATATTTAAAAATATCTA
>JAIDPF010000081.1 GCA_029062895.1 Lachnospiraceae bacterium | reverse complement strand
CACCGCCACACGAGCCTCATAGACATTTTAATTACTTGATTGGGGCAGCACCGACTTCTAATCCTATTAATAGCAGTCTTGGCGCATCAACGCCGGTACAGCCGATCAATAGCAGTCTTGGCACATCAACGCCGGTACAGCCCTCTTATCCGCCGTACTCTCCGGTACAACCGCCGCAGAAGAAAGGCAAAGGAGGATTGATCGCGCTCTTTTCCATACTAGGTGTATTGGTGCTGGCGGGGACAGTTCTTGCCGCTGGCTTTTTGGCGGGCTGGTTTCAGAAAAAAGAGATCGTACTTTCGGAAACGAAAGTTACAGTTGTCATGGAAGAAGAAGTAACAATAGAAGTCGAGAATTATAAAGATATTGGTAAACCGGAACTGACTGCCACTGTTCAGGAGGGAAAGGAAGATCTGATAGAGGTGGAAGTAAAGGGCGATGAGATCATCGTTACAGGTATCGAAGAGGGTAAGAATATTACTGTGACAATCTCTGCAAAGGGTTGTGAGGACGCTTCCTTTAAGGTTACGGTAGAAGAACCTGAAGAGGTAGTGGAAATAGAACTGAACGGAACAGCATGGGATGCGGGGGAATTTAAATATTACTTCATGGAAAACGGAACAATGTATATGATTTCTGTGGAACAGGAAAATTATATTAAGGGAACATATACGGTTACCAGTCTTACACAGGAAAAAGCGGAGAATTATGTTGGTGGAGAAAATCCGTTTAACAGTATTTCAGACGGCGTTTATTTTCTGATAGAGGTAGATGTTGAACAGGAATTATACTATGGCAATGAATATGAAGAAGATGATTACTATCTTGTTGTCTGTACGAATGGTAAAAAATGTGAAATTTATGATTCCAGTTGGGATTATGTGTCTGTAGGAAGTTCCGCGGCTATGGAAACGGAAAGTGATCTGGACAGCTATTTTGAGATAGTGTCCTCCGGCGGAGGCGGAACGAATCCTTCCGGAAGCGTTGTTTCAGGAAGCGTACAGGGCATCAATTTTGGTAGAGCCGCTAATGTGAAGGAGACTTGGCATATCGCGGAATATGAGTCAAACAATGGTGATATCCTGATCTTTAAAAAGGACGGGAATCTTTGGGGCATCAATGAAGATGGCGGCAATGCGGTACAGCTCACGTCTCTGGGAGAAGGAATGCAGGTTACAATTTTTGCGGTCTATAAGGATTACCTTTTCTATGGAGTTGGTCAGAAGGAAGAAGGGGGAGAGGCAGTCTTTTATGCAGATACCGAAGCGTTTTATAAAGTCGATCTGATGAATGACGACATTACGATGCTTTCGGATGACATTGAAATCAAAGATTTTGTCATTTATGATGACACCATTTATTATACGGATTATTCCACATTATTTAAAATGGATTTTGAAGGCAATACGGAGACGTTGTATGAGTACGGCGTATTTACGTTTGAAGTGACGAATGATTATATCTTTATATTTGACGGATACGCATGGGAAGCAATTGATCCGGAGGATGGCGAGGATTATGGATATCTGGTGATCGTGGATGGGGAATATGAGGCGGACGTCGTAAGACATGAAGATGAAATGCTGTTCTTTACCGTTTATAATTATGATGACGGAGATATTTATCTGTACGCGATGGACTATGACGGTAATACTACACAGATCGGCGATTCTGACTGGGGCGAGTCATGGGATACCTATAACGTCGCTTTTGACGGCAAGTATATCATCTACACGATAAACGGCGGAGAAATAATTGTGAAGACAGATATTACAAGTGGTGCGTCTGAGATGGTGTCTTTATCGGATTACGATTACTATTATGTTTCCGGTATGGTGCAGTGCAGTGATGATATCTATCTGTACGCAAGGGATTATAATGGCGATGCGTATTATCTGGAACTGGATGCGGATGATCTTTCCATAGAGGAGATTCCGGGAGTAACCGCGCAGTAAGTGATTGAAAGTTAACATTACAAAAAAGAAGTACTGATCATCAGTACTTCTTTTTTATGTCCTCATATATCGGTGTTTCGACAATACATGGACTATAATGTATTCACCATCAATTTCAAGAATTCTCTACCCGTGGGAGAGAGTTCCTCCTCAGTAAATCCGGACGTTTTACTGCAGGTGGGAGAAATGATCGCTGAAGTTTCATTCTTGTTTGATAAATTCCACATGATATAACTAATGCCGTGACGGTTCAATGTTTGAAGCCACAATTTTGTTTCTTCAAGATTGATAGCCCCAGCAC
>JAIDPF010000080.1 GCA_029062895.1 Lachnospiraceae bacterium | reverse complement strand
CATGACAACGGCGCATCTGCAGATGTCCATTCATTTTGTGGGGACAGACATAGAACGATCCTTGAAGCAGCCAGCAGGCAGATACCGGCACTCAAACCGGTTCCACCCTGCACATTGTAACGAATCCGCCACACATAATAGAGCAGTACATAAAACACCGTCATAGTAACCGAAGTTACCAGTTTTCCAACGCCAAGCGCGGCAGTGAAGTTTTCCAGACCGGTCGTACATAATGCATAGGCGCGGGGAAGAAGGTGGAATGCATCGCCGGTTCCAAGAATGACTGCCATCACCCCAAATAGAAAGTATAGCTTTTCTTTACACCCTTTGATCATCATTCTGATTCCAACGGTAATAACAAGAGTTAAATACACAATATCAAATAGTGTTTCCATAATTGCCTGCATAATCATTTTCACCTTCTTTTCCATTCAAAAGACTAAGCTTAAATAGGAATCTGTATGCTCTTTTTTGTTTCTTTACAACGGATTTCTTATCTGTTAAAATTATACGAAGAAATAAAGTACACGTCAATTACCGAAAAAAAAGGATCTTGTCCCTGTTTTGAATCCTGTTTTCTGCAAAAAGCCATGAGTACAATCGGCGGGAAATGGAAACTCCCAGTATTGTGTTCTTTGACAGCAAACGGCACAACGCGCTATAACGACCTGCTGCGCAATATAAAAGGCATTTCCAATACAATGCTATCAAAATCCCTGCGGGAGCTGGAAGATGATGAATTGATTAAGCGTTTTGAATATCTGGAAATCCCTGTCAGGGTAGAATACGCACTTACAGAAAAAGCCGTTCGGCTTCAGCCTATATTGCTTGAACTGATCCAGTGGGAAATTGCAAGAGAAACTAAAACAAGCAGCTGCGAGTAATACCTCCCACAAGGCTATCCATAGTGTTTGCTACAATTACAAAAAGTTACGGTGAAATTGGCCAATAGTTCAATATCAGCATGGCAGCGCCAAGCACAGTAAGAACTACTCCTGTCACAAGCCCAACCGTGCGGTTTTTTACTCGATTGGCAAACTGGGCGGAAACAAGAGATGCCGCAGTTGCAACAATAATACATATCAGCAGGACATCCCACCGCTCCAGAATAATTGCCGGGTGGATGATGATATGGCTGACCGATGCAATAAGCGCTGTAAAGGTCATAATAAAAGTGCTTGTTCCGACAGCAGTTTTCAGTTCCATACCGAGAAATGCGGTAAAAACCACAAGCATCATCATACCGCCGCCTGTCCCAACAAAACCTGTACCGAATCCAATGGTCAGACCGAAAAAAAGGGATATAGCCACGCCTTTCCAGTCAAGCTTCTCTCCCTTACCTACTGTATTTTCCCGTGACGTATCCGGTTTTATCAGAAAACGGATGCCAATAAAAAATGTCAGAAACAACGTAAAACTACCTAATACTACATTTCCTGCAAGCCACGCTACATAACTGCCCACTGTACTCATTGTGAGGATACATGTCAGCATGATCCAGCCTCGTTTCAGGTCAATATTTTTATGCTTAGCATATGTAATTGTCGTTACTGCTGATCCAAGAATATCTGATGCAAGAGCAATGGCAGTAGCCTGATAAGCACCGTTTTCTCCACTAAAGCTTGGACAAAGTACAATCAGTATCGGCACCATTACGGTTGCTGCCGACAGTCCCGCAAGACCTGTGCCTATTCCTGCTCCCAGTGCTGCAATAACATACCATATGTATTCCATAGATTTTTCTCTCCAATTTTACAATGAAATAAATGTTAGTTCCCGACAGACATTCTCTAGGTTTGAAATCATTTATTCAGGCGGATTCCTACAGTCTTCATTAATCATCACAACTGGATCGTATGAGGAATCACGTCCGGATCGTGGTTTGCGATAGACTCCAGACAGTTTTTACTGCCGCTTATTTCTGATATCCACTCTAAAGACCTATACTGTTTTTCCCTATCTGTCGCAATGCCGGAACAGATCAATTGTTGCCATGACTTGGAAGCGTACCCGCCATCGGAATATAACAGTACATACTGTCCTAAATTGTTTGTGATCTGCACCGCAAACATCCCATCGGAATGACCGGGAATATTGACAAGCTGAATAGCTCCATCCCCAAATAAGTCATAAGACTTTCCAACCGGACCGATTCCCGTTCTTTTAAAGGCAAATCCCTCCAGCGAAACACCCTTCCACATAGAAGCAGTATATCGGATCTTATCTTTTTTCGCACAGACCATCTCATCCTCAGAAACAAGAATATGCTTTGCCTCCCTTACCTGCCAAACGCCGCTGGCATGATCGCAGTCCAAATGGGTTAGCAATACATAATCCAAATCCTTCGGTTCTATCCCCAGTAGATGCAACTGCTCATGTACCGCTTTCCCTTTTGCGATTTCACCCTGATTGACGATATACAGCCGAAGCGACATATGACGGATTTGTGCCTTTCTGTCATATACTCCCTCTGGACTCATCTCGCGGCTCCAGCCAGTGTCTACCAATATTTTCCCTTTGGGGCACTCAATCAGATAGGCAGAAACAGGAAGCCAAAGGCGGTCCCTTTTCCGTGTAGTTATTCCGGCTACCTTTATCTTACTGCAATTCTTTCCGCCAAAGGGCAGATAAGGAGAAACACATACCCGTCCACAATGCAATATATGAATCCGAATATTCTCCATTGTTTTTACCTCTTTCTCTATTCCTCTCCTAAAAGGCTCCACTAGCGCTGCATATAGAACAACTATTTTACTTTCAGCCTGAAAGGCAGGCCAAAAGCTGACAATACCTTAATCTTTTATAAACGCTGATATTCTTTGTGCATCATGGTATCCCTTTTCATATAGCTTCTGCAAAGCATTTTTATCACGTCTCAGGGTATCCACCCCACAGGTATCATCCGGCGCAATGATCAGCACCCGCCCCTGTTTTGCATACTCCTGCGCCTGTACAACACTTTCGTTGTACCTTCGCGCCCGCTCACACAATTTTTCTGCGGCCAGAGGATATCTTTTTCGGATTCCTGCAGCAAAGAGTGCATCCTTCCCCGAGGTACGGAGGACGTGTTCTGGTTTTGTC
>JAIDPF010000008.1 GCA_029062895.1 Lachnospiraceae bacterium | reverse complement strand
ATTTATTAGAAAATTCCATCATAAAATCAAAACTTTCAATTTATTTGTGAAAAGATTTCATAAATGACCAAATAAATTTGTAATTTTCAACTTACTTTTCCTTTTCATTTTCCTTAAAATTTAGTATAATAGAGTAGGTTATGCACATATCAACAACCCCTATTACTATTAATACTATTTTTATTAATTCATTCATTAAACGATGGCAAAACGGAAGGAGTACACAGCATGAAGATCATTTTTGATAGAGCGGACCTATTGAATGGAGTACAGATCGCGTCTAAGGCAGTTCCAAATAATACAACGATGTCTATTTTGGAATGTATCCTAATAGAAGCATCTAATGGATGCATTAAAATGACAGCAAATGATATGGAACTCGGAATAGAAACAATTGTAAGAGGTTCTATTAAACAAGAAGGTTCTGTTGCTGTTGTATCTAAAAGATTACAGGAAGTAGTCAGAAAACTTCCAGATGGTGAAATTACAATGCAAACGGATGATAATTATAATGTGATCATCAGTTGTGGAAAATTAAATCTTACTATTAACGGGAGATCAGGAGAAGATTTTGTAATGCTTCCTGAGATTGAAAAAAAAGAATCTATTGTTCTTTCTATGTTTACTTTAAAAGAAGCAGTAAGACAGACTATATTTTCTATAGGAATCAGTGATACGAATAAAATTATGTCTGGTATACATATCATGATCAAAGATGATCAGTTAAAAATGACTTCTCTTGATGGCCACCGTATTTCTATTCGTAAGATACCGCTGAGAGAAAGTTATGAAGAAAAAGAAGTGATCGTTCCGGGAAGAGCTTTAAATGAGATCAGCAAGATTGTTGGTAATGATACGGAAAAAGATATTACAATCTATTTCTGTGATGCCCATATGGTATTTGAATTTGAAGATACTGTGATTATAACGAGATTGATCGATGGTAAGTATTTTAATGTAGATAGAATGCTTTCTTCTGATTATGAAACAAAGATTACTGTGAATAATAAAGAGATTTCAGATAGTATAGATCGTTCTATGTTGTTTTCTAAAGAAGGAAATAAAAAACCTATTGTTTTGAATATCAGTGAAAGTATTTTAAATATCAGTGTTAATTCAACAGAAGGTGGTATGGATGATGAGATCAATATAGACAGCAGCGGAAGAGATATTAGGATAGGATTTAATCCGAAATTCCTATTGGATGCAATGAAAGTCATTGATGATGAAAAAATAGATATGTATTTTGTCAATCCAAAAGCTCCATGTTATATCAAGGATGAAAATGAAAATTATATTTATATGATCCTTCCGGTAAATTTAAGTTAATTTAAAAAATAATTTTTTAAAATTTATTAAAAACAGAGAGGATCTTATTATTGGATAGTATAAAAATTAAAGATGATTTTATAAAACTTGGACAGGCATTAAAACTTGCGGGTCTTGTAAATGAAGGAGTAGAAGCAAAATATGCCGTTATGGATGGTAAAGTAAAAGTCAACGGAGAAATATGTACACAAAGGGGAAAGAAACTTATTCCCGGAGATGAATTTAATTATCGTGGACAGACGATAAAAGTAACAAAATAAATATAAATTATTCGATATAGGTCATAATGATGGATGTGTGGTAAAAAAAGATGATTATTAAATCATTAGAGCTTGATAATATTAGAAATTATAAATATCTTGATATACAATTTGATCAAGGAGTGAATATTCTTTACGGAGATAACGCACAAGGAAAAACAAACATTTTAGAAGCAATTTACGTATCAGCTACGACGAAATCTCATCGGGGCAATAAAGATAGTGAAATTATTAATATCGATGCTGAAGAAGCTCATATTAAGACTTACCTTGATAAAGAAGGTCTTGAAAGAAGAGTAGATATGCATCTTCGTAAGTCAAAGTCAAAAGGAATTGCTGTCGATCTTGTAAAACTTAAAAAAAATTCTGAAATTTTAGGACTTTTAAACGTTATCTTTTTTTCACCGGAAGATCTTAGTATCATTAAAGATTCACCTTCCAAAAGAAGAAGATTTGTGGATATGGAACTTTGTCAATTAGATTCCATCTATCTTTATGATTTGAATAATTATAATAAAGTTGTTAATCAGAGAAATAAGCTTTTAAAAGATATTAATTTTAACAGAGATTATAAGGATATGTTAAATATATGGGATATGCAAATCATCTCCCATGGAAGGAAAGTTATTGAAAGAAGAAAAACTTTTATTGATCAGTTAAACGAGATAATTTACCATATTCATAAAAATTTGTCCGGTCAGAATGAAGAACTTTTAATAAAATATGTTCCTTATGTTGAATCTGAAAATTTTGAAGAAGTTATGAAAAAAAATATGGAAAAAGATATTCGTACTAAAATGACAAATGCAGGTCCACACAGAGATGATTTTGTTTTTTGTTCTAACGGTATGGATTTAAGGACATACGGTTCTCAGGGACAGCAGCGAACAGCGGCATTATCTCTAAAATTATCAGAAATAGAATTAGTCAAAAAAGTGATTAAGGATAAACCGGTACTTTTACTTGACGACGTACTTTCAGAACTTGACAGTAATCGACAGAAAAATCTGTTAGATAATATCGGTGATATTCAGACGATTATTACCTGTACTGGCCTAGATGAATTTGTAAATGATAGATTTGAATTAAATAAGGTATATAAGGTAACAAATGGAGAAGTTACACAGATGAGCTAGTGTGATAATCAATAATACTAAATATTTATGAGGGATAAGAAAGGCTTAATTATGAGTGAACAAATCAAGAATGATACTACAGTAGAACAGGAATATGGCGCTGATCAGATTCAGATTTTGGAAGGTTTGGAAGCAGTCAGAAAAAGACCAGGTATGTATATAGGAACGACTTCTTTAAGAGGTCTTCATCATCTTGTTTATGAGATTGTGGATAATTCCGTAGATGAAGCTCTTGCAGGATATTGTGATCATATTACCGTAACAATCAATGAAGGAAATACTATTACTGTAGTAGATAATGGTCGTGGTATTCCTGTCGGCATTAATCATAAAGCTGGTTTGCCCGCTGTAGAAGTAGTATTTACGGTTCTTCATGCCGGCGGTAAATTTGGCGGTGGCGGATATAAAGTATCCGGAGGTCTTCATGGTGTTGGAGCTTCTGTTGTTAATGCGCTTTCAGAATGGTTGGAAGTTAATATTTATAGTGATGGAAAAATTTATAATCAGCGTTATGAAAGAGGACATGTATGTTATCCGTTAAAAGTGGTTGGTGATTGTGATCCTGAAAAAACAGGAACAGAAGTAACTTTTTTCCCGGATCATGAAATCTTTGAAGATATCAATTTTGATTTTGATACTTTAAAACAGCGTCTTCGTGAGATGGCATTTTTAACAAAGGGTTTAAAGATAGAATTAAGAGACGTCAGGGATAAAGAAAATATCAACGAAAAGGTATTTCATTATGAAGGAGGTATTAAGGAGTTCGTTACATATTTAAACAGAAGTAAGACTTCCTTGTATGACGATATTCTTTATTTTGAAGGAAAAAAAGACGACGTTTATGTTGAAGTTGCGATTCAGCATAATGACGCGTTTAATGAAAGTACTTATGGATTTGTAAATAATATCAATACGCCGGAAGGCGGTACTCATGTAGAAGGTTTTAAGAGCGCGCTTACAAAAACCTTTAATAAGTATGGACGTGCTAATAAATTACTCAAAGACAGCGATCCGAATCTGACCGGTGAAGATATCAGAGAAGGTCTGACGGCGATTATTTCTATTAAGATTAGTGATCCTCAGTTTGAAGGTCAGACAAAACAAAAGCTTGGCAATACTGAAGCAAGGGGAGCGGTAGATAGTATTGTCAGTGAACAATTAACATATTATTTGGAACAGAATCCACAGGTTGCAAAATTGATTTGTGAAAAATCTGTTTTGGCGCAGCGCGCCCGCGAAGCTGCAAGAAAGGCGAGAGATCTTACTAGAAGAAAGACGGCTCTGGAAGGCTCTTCTCTTCCCGGTAAACTTGCAGATTGTTCTGATAAAGATCCGAAAAATTGTGAGATTTATATTGTTGAGGGAGATTCTGCCGGCGGTAGCGCAAAGTCTGCCAGAAGCCGTGCGACACAGGCGATTCTTCCTTTACGCGGTAAGATATTGAATGTGGAAAAAGCAAGACTTGACAGGATCTATGGCAATGAAGAAATCAAGGCTATGATTACTGCGTTTGGTACAGGTATCCATGAAGATTTTGATATTACGAAACTTCGCTATCATAAGATTATCATCATGACCGATGCCGATGTGGATGGTGCTCATATTGCAACATTGATGTTGACGTTCCTTTATCGTTTTATGCCGGAACTGATCAAACAGGGATATGTATATCTTGCGCAGCCGCCTCTTTATAAACTGGAAAAAAATAAAAAAGTATGGTACGCGTATTCAGATGCGGAACTGGATCAGATTTTAACAGAAGTTGGACGTGATCAGAACAATAAGATCCAGCGTTATAAAGGTCTTGGAGAAATGGATGCGGAACAGCTTTGGGAGACGACTATGGATCCGGAAAAGAGAATCTTGCTTCGGGTATGTATGGATGAAGATGCAGAATCAGAAGTCGATCTGACATTTACAACATTGATGGGTGATAAAGTAGAACCGAGACGTGAATTTATAGAAGCAAACGCAAAGTTTGTTAAGAATCTGGATATATAATTTACTATCAGAAAGGTTTGGTAATACAAAATGGATGATACAATTTTTGATAAGATCCATGAGGTGGATCTAAAGAAAACCATGGAAAAATCCTATATTGATTACGCGATGAGCGTTATTGCTTCCAGAGCGCTTCCGGATGTCAGGGACGGACTGAAGCCTGTTCAGAGGCGAATTTTATTTTCCATGATCGAGTTGAATAATGGTCCTGATAAACCTCATCGTAAATGTGCGCGTATCGTCGGTGATACGATGGGTAAATATCATCCTCATGGTGACAGCTCTATCTATGGAGCGTTGGTAAATATGGCGCAGGATTGGAATACGAGATATCCTCTTGTTGACGGTCATGGAAATTTTGGTTCTATGGATGGCGACGGCGCCGCTGCAATGAGATATACGGAAGCAAGATTATCAAAGATATCCATGGAATTGCTTGCGGATATCAATAAAGATACGGTTGATTTTGTTCCGAACTTTGATGAAACAGAAAAAGAACCTTCCGTACTTCCAAGCCGTTATCCGAATCTTTTGGTTAATGGTACGACAGGTATTGCTGTAGGTATGGCAACCAATATTCCGCCACATAATCTCCGTGAAGTGATCGATGCTGTTGTAAAGATTATTGATAACCGTGTTGAAGAAAATAAAACAACAGATATCGATGAATTGTTAGAAATCGTAAAGGGTCCGGATTTTCCTACTGGCGCGGAGATCCTTGGTACTGCGGGAATAGAAGAAGCTTACAGGACAGGACGAGGTAAGGTAAGACTTCGCGGTATTACCAATATAGAGACTCTTCCCAATGGAAAGTCCCAGATCGTTATAACAGAACTTCCTTATATGGTCAATAAAGCGAATATGATCTTAAAAATGGCGGAGCTTGTTAAAGATAAAAGGCTTGACGGTATTACGGATATTCGTGATGAATCCAACCGGGAAGGTATGCGTGTTGTGATCGAACTTAGACGTGATGCCAATGCTAATGTGCTTCTGAATAAATTGTACAAGCATACGCAGCTTCAGGATACTTATGGTATTATTATGCTTGCGCTTGTTAATAATGAGCCGAAAGTATTAAATCTTTTACAGATGCTGGAAGAATATCTGAAGCATCAGGAAGAAGTTGTTACGAGACGTACCAGATATGATCTAAATAAAGCGGAAGAACGTGATCATATTGTACAGGGATTATTGATCGCTTTAGATCATATTGATGAAGTGATTCAGATCATCAGGGGAAGCCGTACTACACAGGAAGCTAAAGAAAAATTGATGGAACGTTTTGCTCTTTCTGACGCGCAGTCACAAGCGATTGTTGATATGCGTCTGAAAGCGCTGACAGGATTGGAACGGGAAAAACTAGAACAGGAGCATCAGGATCTGGTTGCTTTGATCAATGAATTAAAGGCGATTCTTGCAGATGAAAAATTATTACTTGGCGTGATTAAGAAAGAACTTTTGGAAACATCTGTAAAATATGGTGATGATAGAAGAACAGCAATTGGCTTTGATGATATGGATATCTCTATGGAAGATATGATTCCTGTCAGCAATACAGTAATTGCTATGACGAATCTTGGTTATATCAAACGTATGACCGTTGATAATTTCCGTTCCCAGAACCGGGGCGGTAAGGGAATCAAAGGAATGACCACTATCGAAGATGATTATATCGAAGATCTTCTGATGATGACGACTCATGATTATATCATGTTCTTTACAAATATCGGACGGACATATCGCTTGAAGGCTTATCAGATTCCGGAAGCAGGACGTACTGCAAGAGGTACAGCGATCATTAATCTTTTGCAGTTAAATCCGGGAGAAAAGATATCCGCAGTGATTCCGATCAAGGAATATATTGAAGGCAAGAATCTGTTCATGGTAACAAAGAAGGGTACTGTAAAGAAAACTTCTATCATGGAATTTGTTAATATCCGTAAGAATGGACTTGCAGCAATCAATCTGCAGGATGATGACGAGTTGATCGAAGTTAAGCAGACGGATAAGGATACTGAAATCTTCTTAGTTACAAAATATGGTAAATGTATCCGTTTTAAGGAGACAGACGTTCGTGCGACAGGAAGGACTTCCATGGGAGTCAGGGGCATGAATCTTGATTATGATGATGATATTGTCGGTATGCAGCTTGATCATCAGGGAGATTCCTTATTGATCGTTAGTGAAAACGGTATGGGAAAGAGAACCTACCTAGATGAATTTACTCTTCAGAACCGTGGAGGAAAAGGTGTAAAATGCTATAAGATTACGGAAAAAACAGGTGATGTTATCGGCGTTAAGGCAGTTACGGACGAGCATGAGATTATGATGATTACTTCTGCTGGAACGATCATTCAGCTTCGTATGGATGATATCTCTATCCTTGGGCGTGTTACTTCCGGTGTAAAGATGATCAATCTGGAAAACGGTATTAAGGTTGCTAAGATTGCCAAAGTACGAGAAAAAGTCAACGACGGTATTGTTGATGCGGATTTTGAAAATATAGAAGCGGAAGAAAGCTCTGATGCTACGACAGCATCTTCCGACGAGGAATCATAAATATTTAGTTTCCTTTTCAAGAGGTCTAAGGTACTTATGACAAGAAGAAGAACTACTTATGTTTCGTATAGTGATATTAAGAGAAAGCGGCGCAAACGAATACTCTGCGTTTCTATTTTCATGGCAGCAATAGTAGTCGGAGTCAGTTTGTTCCTGCTTATTAGAAATATTTCAAGGATAGCTAAAGAAACGTCAGTGGATGATCAGTTATTGGTATCAGGATCAGATATTATTTCTGCGGATAATTTATTTACAGTTTCTATGGATATGATACAAACAGATCCGGCTGCAGCAGATATTTCATTTGTGGATGAATGGATCAGCTTTTCTAAACGTGAGGATCGTATTAAAGTACGGGGAATCTATGTAACCGGTCCTATGGCAGGAAGCGCGAATATGGAAAATCTGATAGATTTGATCGATCAAACGGAACTGAATACCGTCGTGATCGATGTAAAGAATGACGAAGGAAATATTACATATCAGATGGATTTACAGGCTGCACAGGAAATGGGAGCTTGTATTAATTACATAAGCGACATGGAAGGCCTGATGGCAGAATTGAAGGAACACAATATTTATACCATTGCCAGAATCGTATGTTTTAAAGATCCCTATCTGGCGGAACACAATCCCCAGCTTGCTTTGAAAAAAGCAGATGGTTCCAATCTGACAGACGCATACGGTCTGACGTGGGTAAATCCTTATAAAGAAGAAGTGTGGGAATATTTGACAGACGTGGCATTGGCTGCCGCTGACATGGGCTTTGATGAAATTCAGTATGACTATGTAAGATTTCCTATTGGAAATGATGCTGAAACAGCAGATTACGGAGTAGATATCCAGTCTTATCCTAGGGAACAAGCCATCATGAATTTTCTTGATTATGCCACAGAACGTCTGCATGAGAAAGGCATTCCGGTGACGGCGGATGTTTTTGGTACGATTATAGGGAGCGCTGTGGATGTAGAACAGGTAGGACAGGATTATGTAGGACTTGGTAGTACGGTGGATGTGCTTTGTCCTATGATTTATCCCTCTCATTACGGAAACGGAGTATTTGGATATGATGTGCCGGATGCGTATCCTTATGAGACAGTGTATGCGGCATTAATGGCTTCCAATAATGAGCTTGCTGGAATAACAGATGAAGACCGGGCAGTAGTGAGACCTTGGTTGCAGGCATTTACCGCCACATGGGTAAGCGGTCATATCATTTATGGAGGAGATGAGATCCGTGAACAGATTCAGGCAGTATATGACGCAGGATATGAGGAGTGGATCTTATGGAATGCATCGAACCGGTATACTGATGAAGGGTTAGAAAAAGCAGAATAAAAATTTTAAATTATAAATTTTTTATTCATATTTTCAGATAGAAATACAAGAAAATCTTTTTTTGGAAGCGGTTTTGAAAAATAATATCCCTGAATATAATTGATTCCCAGCTCTTTCATGGTATGTAACTGTTCCTCTGTTTCAATACCTTCTGAGACGATGGGTAGTTTCATTCCTTGAATCATATGCATAGCGGCATCCATAACATATTTTGCTTTGCCATTCTCAAAATAAGATACAATCATGCTTCGGTCAAATTTAACAATATTCACCGGCATTTCCACGATATAATTCAGATTGGAATGACCTGTTCCAAAGTCATCCAGAGAAAATTCCACGCCGTAATCAATCAGGTGGTTCATATTATTTAAAAGCGTCTGTTTTCTGTTGCCAATAGAAGAGGACTCTGTGATTTCAAAGTTGATCATTTTTGGGTTAATCTGAAAGGCATGCATGATCTCGATAAAATTGTCAGCAAGATGCTCATAGGCGCACTGTACAATGGATAGATTGACTTCTATGTAGCGGAGTCCATATTGGTCCGGCTTGTCATCCCTTAAGAAACGGCATACTTTTTCAAATACAATTTCTCCAAGTTTCATGATCGTACCGTTCTTTTCAGCTACTTCGATAAATTGGACCGGCGGGATAATATTTCCTTGCTCATCATAAATACGGATCAAAGCTTCTGCAGAAACGAAACGTTTTTCTTCAATGGAATAGATTGGCTGGTAAAATACCTCTACACGGTCGTCATTCAAAGCGGAAGTGATCAACTGCTCTATTCTTTTTTCTTCATAGATACTGTCTACAATCGTTTTGTTAATCCATAAGATATCTTCCATAGCATGATTATTGCTGTTTTGTCTGGCGGCATTTTGTCCGGACGAATCGTTTTCAGTTTTGTTTTGTAAAGTGTAACCTTGTCGACTATGCTGGATCAGATATAAAAGATTTTCCGCTTTATCTACAACATTGGTATCCGGAATTAAAAACCATTGCGGTCTGATAAAGACATCTTCTCCGCTGCCCCAACCGGATTCAAACTGCCTTTTTAAAATGGTAAAATGTTCTTCAGCTATCTCTTTGTTTTGATATAGAAGGAGGATCACATCTTCTTCGATTCGAAATACCAAAGATTCAGGAATATACAAAAGATATTCAACAAGGTTTTGATCAATGTTATTATGAGGAAGAATTATCCCTAAAATGGAGAAATTTTTTTCTTCTCCGTACGACTGCTTCATATAGGAAAGAAATGCAGTTTTATTAAATAAACCACTTTTTTGATCTAAGAAATTTTCAGGATTTTCTAGCTTAAGATATAAGACCATAATACCTACTGCTCCGGCAAATCCTACCAGCAGTAATTCATTATATAAAAACTGGATAAACGCCGCTCCAATCCAGAATACCAGCCATATCCTCATTGCTTCCCACCGCAGGATATTCATTTTTCTCTTTCTTCTTATCAGATAAAAAATAGATATCAGTAGAAATCCTACACAAAAAGCGTATGTCAACATGACACTGGGACCATAGGTGAACATATGCTCCGGATCGTCAAAAGATTTATAGATCGGCAGGATAAACACCAGTATAATCCCTACTGCCGCAATTAAAGAAAAAACTTTTGAATATTTTTTATATTTTGTATTTTGAATATAAATATCTCTGCAAATATATAATACGCTGGACAGAGCAGTTAGGATCAGCGTGGAAACATAAGATTTACAAATAATATCTATCATGATTCCCGGAAAGTATTCATGATAATATAACGCAATAAGAGATATGATATCCATCATAACGCCAATAAAAGATATTATAAAGAGCCGGAAAAAAGCTATGCCTGTATTTAGTTTTAATTTTCTCTGCCGCACATAAAAATGTAAGATAGACAGCATTAAAATAATACCGCAGCACTGAACTTTAATATTCATTAACATGTCCCAATCTAAAAAGAAAATATCATATATTTAATGTCTCTTTTAGAATATCAATTTATTTGATAATAAACAAGATAAATTATAGAATGAATTAAAAAAAATCCCCTTTTGTCAGGCTTTGATTTGTCAGGCAAAAGGGGATAAAACGTTTATCTCAGATCGTCTAAGTCATAAAATTGCCAATATGCGGCAGAAGGGATAAAATCAGGCCATATCTCTGGGGTCACATATGCAAAAAAATAGCTGGTGTAGGCATTCCAATCCATAGTATGCATGTTCTTATCTCTTTCAATACTTTCCGCAAGATTCAGCACTAATACAAAATCTTCTTTTTCCCATACCAGAGTATAACTTATTGTGCCGTCATTTTTGTTATACATCTCAAGGAATGAATCTTCTGATTCGTCAAAGTAACTGGGATTAGCTGCAATAAGATAAGAAGGTCTTCCGTACTTATCAATCAACGCATCAAATGTGCCGAACGATTGATCAGAGAATACACGTTTATGGTCAATATTAAATTCATCTATAAATTTATCGTTGGATATTATATAAAACCAGTTATTTTCATAAGCTTTTCTATAAGTTATGTTTTCGTCATAAGGATCTGTATAATTACATAAGCGAATTGCACTTATGGCACTATCGTATTCTTCGTTATAATAGATATATGTTTGATTTTCTTTATCATAACTACACTGTGGAATAAAATTTATTGACCTAAGTTCCAATAGTTGATTAGGGTCAAAAAGTTCTGTAAGATTATATGAAGATACATCATTTTCGTTACATAAATATGGTCCCAGACATTCGTTTCCATCGAAATCGTCCAGACTGATGGGAGTCGTACATTCGCCATTAAAAAGCGTAATGCCTGTCAGGTCTTTTTCTTCTCCCCATTCAACCGTATGTAACCAGAATACGAGTTCATCTGAATTGGAAGAAATCTGTTGATCATCCGTATCTGTTTCTGAATTGGAAGAAATCTGCTGATCATCCTGATCTGTTTGTGTACTGGAAAAATCCTGCTGACTTTCCTGATCTGTTTGTGTACTGGAAAAATCCTGCTGACTCTCTTGTCTTGTTTGTGTATCGGAAGACAGTGTGTTTTCATGATTTGTGACGATCACTGCCGTAGCGATGCTTCCGATGATCACAACGGTGGCAGCAGTAGCGGCAATTATGGTTTTTGGTGTTTTTAACATCTTTTTGATAATTCCTCCTTTTGAAGGATTGATAGAGGTTGTGTTGGTAATAGAGGAGGCATCTGCGCTTTCTATATGTCCTGCTGCCAGATGTGACTTGACAGCTTCCATAATGTCGTGCAGCATGTCCGGTATATCAATAGAATTTGCTTCTTCATAAAGTAATCTCATGAGCAGCGGCAGTCCCACAACAGAGTAGAGCTTGTCGCCGCTTCTGTTTTCATATGCATCTACGCCGTCCTTGATTTTGGCGCGGGCAACGCTCAGCCTATACTTTACCGTTCCAGGCGGACATTCCATAATATCTGCAATTTCTTCGATCGGCAATCCATTAAAATAATAAAGTATGACCGTTTTGTATTGGATATCAGAAAGCGTATTTCTCATAATATCCATTACAAGTTTTCTTTTTTCTTTCTGAGTGATATACTCCTCCGGAAGAAAATTTTCATTTTCTTCTGTCAGTTCGTCAACTGCATTTTCAATTTCCATAAAGACTGCAGATTTCTTCATTAAAGTTTTCTTACAAAGATTTACTGCAATCCTGTTTACCCATGGAACAAATTTTTCAGCATCATTCAGAGAAGAAAGTTTTTCATAGGCAGTTATGTAGACGTCCTGCATCACATCTTTTGCATTTTCCTCATTACCCAGAAAGCTGATACATGTAAAATACACCTGTCTGGAACTGATAGAATACAATTCTTCAAATGCCGCATGATCTCCCTGTTTTGCTTTGTCAACTAACTCTTCTAATTGATTTTCTTCCATTTTCTTTTTAATCCTCCATGTCAGAGCAGTTATACTGCGACTTAAATTTTATGGTCTGCGGATTTATTCCGTCTGACGCGATTTTACCACAATTTTACCTCCCCATATATATAGATACTTTTTTTAAGAAGAAAGTTGGGTTTTTAAGCAAAAACTGTGGGGAGGAGATAGTAGGGAGTATATATTATTTATTATTTTATGGAAACGGTAATTGCAAACTTCCGATGAAAAATGTAAAATAAACAAAGAAAATCATTAAGGAGCATTAGATGGAGAATTACAACGCAATTGTTCTTACAACACCGACAGATTTTGAACGTCTGCAGGATAGCTATGCCCGGATGATACGTAATCTTGCGCCCAGAAAAATCGTATTTATCGGCAGTAGAAAAGTACAGGAACTGATACAACAATCAGATGTAGAGGGACAGGTTGGCTTTCTTGATGAAGAGGAACTGATCCCGTTTGTAGACGTGCATAAGATCATGAAGGAACTTCTGCAGACAGAAGAACTTCCTAGAGGTGTGACCGGCTGGTATTACCAGCAGTTTTTGAAGATGCAGTACGCGTTTGTCTGCAAAGAGGATTATTATTTGATCTGGGATGGGGATACAGTTCCCTGTAAACCGTTTTCCATGTTTCGGGAAGATGGTCTTCCCTATCTGGATCTGAAGCAGGAGTATCATGAAGAATACTTTCATACGATTGAAAACTTGTTTCCAGGAATGCGTAAGAGTATTGCAAAATCCTTTATCTCGGAGCATATGCTGATCAGATGCGATATTATGAAGCAACTTATAGGGGATATCATGGAATCACCTGCAAAAGATCACTCACAGACCGGAAATACTTTTTATGAAAGGATTCTTTACGCAATTCGTCCGGGACAGATCATGAATACGGCTTTTAGTGAATTTGAAACTTACGGAACGTATGTGTCATTCCGTTTTACGGATGCGTATTGTCTGCGCAACTGGCATTCTTTTCGGCTAGGAGGAGAATTTTTTCATCCGGAACATATGACGGATGAAGATTATGCGTGGTTAGGGAAAGATTTTGATGCAATTTCCTTTGAAAAAGGACATACCGTGCGAGAAGATCATGAGGAAATATTTACCAGTCCCCGTTATCGGGAGAAACTGTCCGCGAGACAGATCTTAGAACTTGCCCAGCAGGAATTTCAGGAGGGTTATAAGGAAGTCTGGGATGAGGATTCTAAGAAGGATGGAAAGCCTACCATAGAAGCAATTATTATGGAAGCAAGTAGATGCGAGTCCGTAGGCGACAGGGAAGGGATGTTTCTAGCGATACAAAAAGGTCTGAAGCAGGAGTATGACAATTATGAGTTGTATTACATGCTGGGTTTTTATTATCTGTCGGAGAATATCGATCAGGCATATCTTTGTTTTCAGAATGCATTATTTTACTGCAAAAATGAAGAAGACCGTGCCACGATCCTTGCGGATATGGAAAATCTGGAACAGACTGGTAGAATCAGTGTAAGGAATACAGCGATTTTGATTGTTTCTTATAATGCCTGTTATTTTATGCAGAGAAATATAGAAAATATTCGTAAGACATTGCCGGAGGGAAGCTACCGGATCGTGGTGGTGGATAATGCATCCACTGACGGGGTAGCAGAGTGGCTGCAGGAACAGGATGATATCGTACTGTTGCAAAATAAAGAAAATGTGGGTTTTGCTCCGGCATGTAATCAAGGAGTCAATTTATTGGAGAACCTAAATGCAACCGATATTTTTCTTTTAAATAATGACACAAGATTAGCGCCGAATGCCCTATTTTGGTTAAGAATAGGACTTTACGAGAATGAGAAGATTGGTGCGGTAGGAAGCTGTTCTAATTATGCAGGGAACGAACAGCAGATAGAAGTGGAATTTACGCTGCCGGATGAATATCTGCAATATGGCGCATCTGTTAATGTGCCGCTGCAGGAGCCGTATGAAGAACGGGTGAGACTTTCCGGATTTGCCATGCTGGTTAGAGGAGATGTATGGGAAGCGACGGGCGGCATGGATGAAGATTTTGCGCCGGGATACTTTGAAGATGATGATCTTTCTATGAAAATATTGAAGGCAGGCTATAAGCTCTTATTTTGCAAAAATAGTTTTATCTATCATGCGGGAAGTCAGAGTTTTGCCAAAAATTCTGACGTAGAACAGATTATTATAGATCATTATCAGTTGTTTATCAAAAAGTATGGGTTTGATATTTTGAATTATGTTAATGTGGATCAGGAGATGATACGGGAGATCCCTTATCAAAAAGAAGATGCGTTTAATATACTCCAAATTGGAAGCGGTATCGGTGCGGATCTGAAATATATCTGCACGAAATATCCCAAGGCCAATGTGATTGGAGTGGAGTCCGAGGCGGCTTTGTATGAAATATCAAAAAAGACAGATATAGTATTTCGGAATCTGACAGAGTTAAAAAAGATATTTCAACAGCCTGTATTTCAGGTACTGCTGATTGCTAAAAAAAAGTATGGCGGCTTGAGCAGGGAAGATATGGCAGTGATAGAGAGCGTATGTCTGCCGGGTTGTATAGTCCTGCCCAAAGTCTAAGGCGATATTGATTACATCAGTATTTCTTTAAAAAATAAAAATATCCATGGAAACAAAGGGCGCTTAGTTGTATAATAAATAGATATAATGTATTTGTTATTTTTTGTTGCAGGTTTTGTATTGAAAATATTTAAAGGAAAAAGGTACGGAGGAAATTATGACTAGCGGAATACTTACCAAAATGGGACTGGGAGGTTTGGATATCGGCTTTATACTGATTGTACTGACAGTGCTTGTTATAGCGGCTATTGTCATGGTGATCATTCTATTGGTACAGAATCACCGGTTAAAGGATAAATATGATCGGTTTATGCGCGGTGCCAAAGCAAAGAGTCTTGAAACGGAGATACAGGATTTAATTAAGGATGTGGAAGATCTGACCAGAACTTCCAAGGAGCATGATATTGATATCAGGGAACTGTATCATAAGCATGAAGGAGCTTTGCAGAAGGTTGGCCTTGTGAAATATGACGCGTTTAAGGAAATGGGCGGTAAGCTGAGTTATGGGTTGGCTGTTCTGGACGAGAATAATAATGGATTTCTTATCAATTCTGTACACAGCAGTACCGGATGTTATTCCTATACGAAGAAGATCAAAGAGGGACAGTCAGAGATAGAACTGAGTAAGGAAGAAAAAACAGCATTGGAACGGGCCTTGGATAAGCAGACGTATTCCGCTGTCCGTAAGCCCCGTTTAAAGAAGAATGTCACTCCGGCGGACGAAGATGAATTTGAGGATACGGATCTGGATTAAGATTGAAAAATCTTTGTTTTTTCAATCTGATTGCAGCAAGTTGCTTTGACATGGAGGATTAGTGTGAGTAAGATAAAAGATTTGTTAACCAGGATCAGGGCAGCAGTGAAGGCAGGAAAGATGCATGCGGACACCGCTTTGATCGATGAGATTACCCATGTTGTGAAAGGTGAGCTGGATACCAATAAAATCAATTTTTCAACAGAACAGTATCGGGATCTTTTTATCACGATTAATCAGCTGAAGGAAGATTTTTCAAACAGCACACAAGATACTGCGGCGGCGTTGCTGTATTTTGATGCATTGATCCTCTGTGTCGGAATGATCTCACCCGTTACGGATGTGCTGATTAGTAAGGAATATTGGGAATATAAACATCAGTCAGAATTGGAAGATCCTGAAATACGGGATGTGATCGAACATATTGGAAAGACTAAAAAAATCCAGATATATAATTATGATTTTGCAGATGAATATGTGACGATGCCCGTAGAAGTTTCTTTAGACGAAACTTGCAGAATGTTTTATGTACCATATCGTAACAGAAGGATGTATTTTCCAAAAGACTGGAAGGAAGCGGATGTGATTCATTACTACAAATGGATCATGATGGAACAGGATCAGAGATCACCGCATTGTTATGATCATGAGGGATATGGTGTATTACAGGGTGATGTGGTTGTAGACGCTGGTGTTGCGGAAGGTAACTTTGCTTTAAATGTTATTGATAAGGCGCAGAAACTCTATCTGATCGAAGCAGATGAGAGATGGATCGAGGCGCTGGAAAAGACGTTTGCATCAGATATGGATAAGGTACAGATTATCCATGGATTTTTAAGCAATGAAACATCAGGGAATAATGTATGTCTGGATCAGTTATTTGCGGAACAGCCGATCAATTATGTTAAAATGGATATAGAAGGATATGAAAAGCAGGCATTGTCAGGCGCTAAAAGAGTAATGGGTCAGGCAGAAAATATACGCTGCGCTATTTGTACGTATCATTTTTATGAGGATGAGGAATTGATCAGAAAGCAGCTGCAGGACTATGGCTTTGAGACGGAAGTTTCCAAAGGATATATGTTCCCAGATATAACAATGGAAGAATTGACGAATGCCAAGCTGCGCAGAGGAATTATGTTTGGAAGGAAATAGCAGGAAACAGTTGACAATTTTGTTGTCTGTGTTATGCTTGATGGACGCAGGATCATTTTATATATGAATATAAACAAGAGAAAGAGGGTAAACCAACATGATCGACATTAAATTTTTACGAGACAATCCAGAAGCAGTCAAAGAGAATATCAGGAAAAAATTTCAGGACAGCAAACTTCCGCTGGTGGATGAAGTTATCACATTGGATGCGGAGAGACGTTCTATCCAGCAGCAGGCGGATCAATTGAAGGCTGACAGAAATAAATTATCCAAACAGATCGGTGCGTTGATGGGTCAGGGTAAGAAGGATGAGGCTGAGGAGATCAAGAAGCAGGTTGCCGCTAATGCAGAGAAGCTGGCGGAATTGGATAAGCAGCAGACAGAACTGGAAGAAAAAGTAACTAAGATTATGATGGTGATCCCGAATATCATCGATCCTTCGGTACCGATTGGTAAAGATGACTCTGAAAATGTAGAGGTACAGCGTTATGGCGAACCGGTAGTTCCGGACTTTGAGATCCCTTATCATACGGAGATCATGGAAAGGCTGCAGGGAATCGATCTTGATTCTGCAAGACGTGTGGCGGGCAATGGTTTTTACTATTTGATGGGAGACATTGCAAGGCTGCATTCGGCGGTTATCTCTTATGCCCGTGATTTTATGATTGATAGAGGTTTTACCTACTGTGTTCCGCCGTTTATGATTCGCAGCAATGTGGTAACCGGCGTTATGAGCTTTGCGGAGATGGATGCCATGATGTATAAGATCGAGGGAGAAGATTTATACTTAATTGGTACAAGTGAACATTCTATGATTGGAAAATTTATTGATCAGATTGTCAAAGAGGAAGAGCTTCCCTATACCCTTACCAGCTATTCTCCGTGTTTTAGAAAAGAAAAGGGAGCGCATGGTCTGGAAGAAAGAGGCGTATATCGGATCCATCAGTTTGAAAAGCAGGAAATGATTGTGGTTTGTAAACCGGAGGAGAGTCCTATGTGGTTTGATAAATTGTGGCAGAATACGGTAGACTTGTTCCGTTCTTTGGATATTCCTGTTCGGACGTTGGAATGCTGCTCTGGTGATCTTGCGGATCTAAAAGTTAAGTCTGTTGATGTAGAAGCATGGTCGCCAAGACAACAGAAGTATTTTGAAGTGGGTAGCTGCTCTAATCTGGGAGACGCGCAAGCAAGAAGGCTGAAGATCCGTGTTGACGGACCGAATGGAAAGTATCTTGCGCATACGCTTAACAATACGGTTGTGGCACCCCCTAGAATGTTGATCGCGTTTTTGGAAAATAATTTAAATGAAGATGGTTCTGTAAGGATTCCCGAAAAACTCAGACCTTATATGGGTGGGAAAACATTGATTAAATAAAACTTCAGTAGAACTGCTCTGATATGGAGGATAGGAAAGATTGCATAAATACTTGCGGGCGGTGGGATTCAGCAAAATTACCAGTAAAAAGGAATTACAGAAGCTGGTTAAAAAAGCTGTCCAGACGGCGTCAAGAAAATCATATACATCATTAGATGCAGCCGCGGACAACGACTGCCTGTATGCGGAATATCAGGCGGAATTTGGAGAGCGGATTGGCATCTGTGTGCGGGGAGAATATGACGAGAATAACGTATTTTCTTATGATTACTGTTTTCCCTTTTTGCGGGGCGATAAGGTTAGCAGTATTGAAGATCTGTCGGTGGAACGCCATATTGAAAAACTATCTTACGCAGGCATTGTGGATGACTTGAAGGTAGGGATTTCCGTAATTTTTTATCTACAGAATATCATAACTTACCTAAAACTTGAGAATACGAATCGCCTACCGATCCATGGAACTTCGTTGACATTAAGCGCATTGTCGGATAATGGAAAGATTCTTCTGCCAATCCGTAAAAATAAACGTGACATTCAGAAGATACAGAATTATAAATATAATAAAAACCAGATGCTGGCGGCTGCTAAGAACGGTGACGAGGAGGCTATTGAAAACTTGACGCTTGAAGATATTGATACGTATTCTCTGCTCCAGAAGAAGATCCATAATGCGGATGTCCTGTCGCTGGTTGATACTTATTTTATGCCTTATGGCGTGGAATGTGATCTTTATTCTATACTAGGTGAGATTATCGGTTGTGAGACGGTGGTCAATACTGTGACGGGTGAGACGGTATATATCATGGAACTTGATGTGAATGATCTGATTTTTGATGTATGTATTAATCAGCAGGATCTGATGGGGGAGCCAGCCATTGGGCGACGCTTTAAAGGGACTGTCTGGCTTCAGGGTTTTATCAATTATCCGGAAGAATTGAATTAATTTTTGCAGATTACAGGTTAAAGGTACGGGGGAATTATGTTAAGATTAAGGCCATACAAAAAACAGGATGCGGAAACGATCGTAAGTTGGATTGGAGATGAAAAAGCTTTTCACCAATGGAGCGGAGATAGGTACCATAAATTTCCTATTTCTGCGGAAGACATGAACCGTTTTTATACGGAATGTGAAACACAGGGCGATTTTTATGAAATGACGGCGTTGGATGAGACGGGTATTGTCGGACATTTTACCCTGCGGCTGGTTGAGGAAAATCCATTTCTGTGCTTTGTTATCATTGATCCCGAAAAGCGGGGCATTGGCTATGGAAAAGAAATGTTAAGCCTTGCGCTTCGTTATTCATTTGAAATCCTGCGGGTGACAAAAGTTTCCCTTAACGTATTTGAAAATAATGAATCGGCATATTTTTGTTATAAGGCTTTAGGGTTTAAAGAGGCAGAGGAAACATCAGAGACATGTCAGATCATGGGAGAAAGCTGGACCTGTTTACGGATGGAAATTGCCAGACTTCCGAAAGCGCAGGTGAATTTGGATACGAGTCATCTTCTTAAACGTGATCTGATTACCGGAATGTACAATCAGCAGGGCTTTATGGAGAAGTTGGAACAATGGAAAGAGCAGTACATAGATTCCGGAGAACAAATCATGCTGGTCAGTGTCGATATTGACAGACTAGGAAATATTAATGATATTTACGGTCATTCAGAAGGAGATGTTGCCATTCAGACATTGGCAACGATTATAGACGACTGTCTTTCTGAACATGAGATCTGCGCGCATCTGGGAAGCGATGAGTTTGTTGTTGCCATGCATGTGGCAGCGGGTGGGGAAGATCAGATTTTTGAAAGCCTGATCCATGCAATTGTGGGAAGAATCGAAAATTATAACCGGGTATCGGAAAAGGAATACAGTCTGGAGGTTAATTACAGCTATACTGCGGTAGTGCCGGAGCCGGACATGAAGATGCAGGCTGTTTTGGATAGTGCATTTGCCAATAAAAGAATTGATAAAAATAACCGCCGGGGTTATCAGGCGACAGAGAGCGGAGCTGAGGAAAACTACAATCCTGCAGAGGAAAAGATGGTCAATACAATTCTGGACGAAAATCGTTTTCGATATGCTTTCCAGCCGATTGTTGACGCCAAGACGGGAAATATCTATGCATATGAAGCGTTGATGCGGGCGGAGCTGGACGGACCGGTTTCTCCATTTATTGTCTTGAAATATGCCACGAAGGGACACCGGTTGTATGACATAGAACGGGCGACTTTCTTTAATGTATTCAAAGAAGTCAGCGAGAATATCAATTTATTTGAAGATAAGAAAATATTTATTAACAGTATTCCGGGTTATCAGTTAGATGATGCGGACTTTCAACAGCTACGCCGTAAATATGCAGGTTTGCTGAAACAGGTAGTTGTGGAAATTACGGAACAGACGGAGTTGGACGATTCGGGGCTGGAAACGATGCTGCAAAGAAGTGCGGACGACGGCTTTGGTATTGCCATTGACGACTATGGTACGGGATATTCCAATACATCCAGTCTACTGAGGTATCTGCCCAACTGTGTGAAAATTGACCGGCTTCTGATTACCAATATTCAGGAGGATCCGAAGAAACAGCATTTTGTTAAAAGTATCATAGAATTTGGCCATGATAACGGATTCCATATACTGGCGGAAGGCGTGGAAACGGCGGGCGAGTTGCGGGCAGTGATCCATATGGGCGCCGATCTGATCCAGGGATATTATACGGCAAAACCTTCTCTGGAAGTTCTTCAGGAGATCGATCCGGAGATCAAAAATGAGATTGTCAGTGTAAATCTTGATACAACAGGGAAGGCAGAGCGGAAGATCTTTATGGTGACTTCGGAAAAGGAACTTCCTCTGGTACGGCTTGCGTTGGAACAATATACCGGTATTCTGCTTTCACAGGGGGATCTTACTTTGGTGGGTAATCCTGAATATGTTGCAGGGGTAACCATTAAAATTAAGGATGGAAGCACATGCCGACTGACGTTGAAAAATGTGCGGCTGGAAAGTCTGCTTGCCCAGCCATGTATTGATATCGGAGAAAACGCACATCTTACGATCGTACTGGAAGGGGATAATGAGCTTAACGAAGTAGGAATCCGCGTACCGGAGAGCAGCAGTCTTCATATAGAAGGCAGCGGAAATCTGTCGGTTCGCGCAAAAGGCGTCACTTGTTACGGAATCGGTAACGGACTGAATGCAGGAGTAGGTTCTATCGTATTTGCTTCCAGCGGCGCATTGAAGATATGGATCGAGGGCGCCCGCTGCATCGGAATCGGCGGAGGAATTTATCGTTCGGGCGATGGTGTAAAGATTGCCGGGGGTAGCATATCAATAGGAGGCGCCTGTGAAAATATCATTGGAATCGGCTGTGTGGAGGGTGCCATGCCGATAGATATTGGAAACTGCCGATTAGAAGTAGAAACTAATGTTGCAAAGGGAATCGGAATCGGCTGTCTGAACGGCGATCAGAATATCCGGATCGCAGCTTCCAGATTGGATATTATAGGTTCCGGAAACAATCTATGTGGTATCGGAAGTACTGAGAAAACCGGAGGAGTAATACATATTTCCACAAGTAAGGTGATTGTAAAGATCAACGGTCAAAAAGTCCGGTTGATTGGAAATGCCGGTGGGGAATTGTATATTCTGACGGAGGAAAGCCGTTTGGAGCTGACCAGTGAGGGAAGCTTGGTATCCGGAATCGGATCAATGGATAAGACAGCCATTATAAAAGGAAGGCGTGCTACCTATGTTATCAATATTCATGCAGGACAGCATGCCGTATTGGGTGCAAAGGAAGAAAACATAAGCTTTGACGGCGGCGAACGGTTACTGAAAGTAAATGAAGATTAGTAGAGCTGCTGCATGGTATTAGTATGAAGGGAGCGAAAAAGAATGAATATTGTATGTTTGGATCTTGAAGGAGTATTGGTACCGGAAATATGGATTGCCTTTGCAAAAGAATGTGGGATACCAGAACTGGAACGAACGACAAGAGACGAGCCGGATTATGATAAATTGATGAAATTTAGGATTGGAATTTTGAAAGAACATGGACTGGGTTTGAAGGAGATTCAGGATACGATTGCAAAGATCGACCCGCTGCCCGGCGCGAAGGAATTTCTGGATGAGCTGCGCTCCTTTTGTCAGGTTATTATTATCAGCGATACCTTTTCCCAATTTGCGGGACCGTTGATGAAGAAGCTGGGTTATCCTACGATCTTCTGCAATTCTTTGGAAGTTGCGGAAAATGGAGAAATCACAGGATTTAAGATGCGCTGCGAGAAGTCTAAGTTGACAACTGTAAAGGCATTACAGTCGATCGGATATGATACCATTGCCGCAGGCGACAGCCATAATGATCTTGGCATGATCCTCGCAAGCAAGGCTGGGTTTTTATTCCGAAGCACCGAACAGATCAAAGCGGATTATCCGCAGCTGCCGGCATTTGAGTCCTATGATGATTTTCTGGCGGCGATACGGGAAGCGGTGAAATAATGGAACTTTATAATGGAAGACCTGAAAATATAGAAGGCCGGCTTCCAAGGGAAGTCAGGACCTATGATTTTCTTGATAACCTCGGAATAGATTACAAAAGAACTGATCATGGACCGGCAAATAATATGGAAGCCTGTAATGAGATCGATGCGGTTCTTGGCGTGCTGATCTGCAAGAATCTCTTTCTTTGCAACAGGAAGAAAACAAATTTTTATCTGCTTATGATGCCGGGAGATAAAAAGTTTAAGACTAAGGAACTTTCGAGCCAGATCAATTCCGCAAGGCTGTCCTTTGCAGATCCGGAGGATATGCTGAAATATCTTGATATTGAACCGGGAGCGGTCAGCATCATGGGGCTTATGAATGACAAAGATCATATAGTCCAGTTATTGATCGATGAGGATGTGTTGGAAGGAGAATATCTCGGATGCCATCCCTGCGTATGTACATCCAGCCTGAAAATCAGGACAAGCGATATTATAAAAACATTTTTGCCCGCAACAGAGCATGAGTATAAGGTCGTACATCTGGTGGGAGAGGACTAAACTACAAATCGCTGCAAGCATAACTGCTTCCAGCGATTTTTTCAAGGAGATTCCTTATAGTGAGCGGAGCAGGTCGCCTAACAGCGGCTCAAATTTGACTCCATACCAATGATCAGGATCTTTTGCCGTATATTCTATACATGCTAAGGTATAGTCGGCGGCAATCTTAGCTGCTTCATAAGGAGTGTGTCCCCTCATGAAGGCGCCAGTAAACGCGGAAGAATAGACATCGCCCGTACCGTGGCTGCTGTGCGGGGATTTGCGGTGCTTATAATATTCTTTCGTATTTTTAGTAGCAACGACAACTCCTGTGGTGTCAGCGGAATAAGAAACGCCAGTCAGGATGATGGTAGCTTCCGTTAGTTTTCTAAGATGATCCAGTACATGGTCAATGTACGATTCATCATAAGTTTCCCTATATTCCGTATTTGTCATAAAGCAGCTTTCTGTCAGATTGGGCAGAATATAATCTGCTTCTTTGCAAAGACCAGCCATTTCTGCGGCAAACGTTTCGTCAAATCCCGGGTAGAGCTTACCATTGTCTGCCATGGCGGGATCAACAATCAGACTGCAGTCTTTAGAAGCAACAGAGTGAAAGATATTTTTGACATATTCGATCTGTCGGCTGCTTCCAAGATACCCCGTATAAATGGCGTCAAATGTAAATTTCTCCTTTTGCCAATGTTTTAAAATTTTCGGCATATCTTCTGTCAGATCCCGAAAGGTAAAATCCTGAAACATGGTATGTGTTGACAACACTGCGGAAGGAAGAATAGCTGTTTCCAGACCGCAGGCAGATAAGATGGGAAGCGCAACAGTTAAGGAGCACTGTCCGACACAGGAAATATCCTGAATGGTTAAAATTTTGTGATCCATTAATTTTGATCCTTTCTTAAAATAAATATTGTATTGCCTTTTTATAAGATAAATTGTATTATAAAACCAGTCTGAACATATATATATATCCAATTTATATATTTTTAATAAGGTCAGATAGATCATAATAGCTTGTTTTTGTTATTGCACGAATGTACAAAATGCAGCGTAAAAGAGAGGCTGACTATGATTACCTATTCATTTACGGATATCGGATCCGAAACATTATACCAGCATTTATATCATTGCCTGAAAAATGATATTGTAGCAGGAAATTTGAAAGAAAATGACCGTCTGCCTTCTAAAAGAAGCTTTGCGAAAAATCTTGGAATCAGTGTGATTACAGTGGAGAATGCATACGCACAGCTGCTGGCGGAGGGGTATATCTACTCTATTCCGAAAAAAGGTTTTTTTGTACAGGAAATTCCGGATGCTGTAAGAAGGAACTATCAGGAGATGTCAGCAGTGGAAAAGGGGCGGTCGTCTTATAGAGAAAAAACTTCGGGTAGGAAAGTTGAGACAATATCCCTCAGAAATGATAGTCCCACGATATTAGCGGATTTTGCGAGCAATCGAAACCATCCGGATCATTTTCCGTTTTCTGTCTGGGCAAGGATGAGCAAAGAGACCATGGCACGGGATCCGCATGCGCTGATGACGCCTTCTTCCGCCAATGGCGTATATGAGCTGAGGGCTGCGATTTGCCGGCATTTGTCAGCCTTTCGGGGGATGAAAGTCGATCCCTCGCAGGTCATCATCGGTGCAGGGACGGAGTATCTATACAGTCTGTTGATCCAGTTACTTGGCTATGATAAGATCTATGCAATTGAAAATCCCGGATATAAAAAGCTTTATCAGATCTATCAGAGCCACCATGTCATCTGCCGAGCGATTTCGATGGATGAGAAGGGCGTCAGTATGGAACAGCTTTTGAAATCCGATACGGATGTGCTGCATATTACTCCGGCGCATCATTTTCCAACGGGTATCGTTACGCAGATCGGACGGCGTTACGAACTGCTAAACTGGGCGGCGGCGTCTGAGAGACGTTATATCATTGAGGATGATTTTGATTCGGAGTTCCGTATGGTTGGCAGATCCATTCCCATGCTGCAGAGTATTGACATGCAGGGAAAGGTGATCTATATGAATACATTTTCCAAGAGTCTTTCTTCCACGATCAGAATCAGTTATATGATCCTGCCGCCGTATTTGGCTGAAAAATTTCATGAGAAGCTTGGATTTTATTCTTGTACGGTATCCACGTTTGATCAGTTTACGTTGGCAGGATTTATTGAAGGGGGATATTTTGAAAAGCATATCAACCGTATGCGTACTTATTATAAGAACCTACAGAGACGTCTGATCGAGAGCATTAAAAATGGTCCTGCCGCATCGAAAGTAGAGATTGCCGAGGAAGAAGCGGGACTGCATTTTCTGTTGAAACTTGAGACTTCCCTGACAGACCGGCAGATTGTGGAGAAAGCTATGGCGATGGGCTATCGGGTGCTGACGCTGTCTGAGTGCTATATCAGAAATGGCTTGGATGGATTCGGAAAAACGACGGATACCCATACGCTGGTCATCAATTATTCCGGTATGGAAGAAGATCAGCTCCCGTTGGTCAACGGATTGCTGGAAGAATTGTGCCGTTAATGTCAGATTGCCATTTGGACAATATGCTGTAACTTAAATTGTATAATTACATATAATTCTTTAAAGGAGCATGATTAATATGTCAGTTATTTTTCGGAAAATGAATGAGAAGGAAATCACGGAAATATATGAAACGCGGATGACAAAGGATTTTCCGCCGATGGAATTGAAGCCGTTGCACAATATTATCGATATGATGGAGCAAGGAATCTATGAAAGTCTGCTTGTATATGATCAGGAACCAGTAGGTTACGCACTTGTTCTTTTACCCAAAGGGATCTCATATGGATTATTGGACTATCTGGGTACTTTTTCAGAGAAAAGAAATCAGGGATACGGAGGCCTGATCTTAAAGGAACTGATGACGTATTATCAAGATAGAAGATTGATGATCGAGAGCGAATATCCTGATGACGCGCCAGACAGGAGGATGGCGGCGCGGAGACTGCAGTTTTATCAGAGAAATAGCGCGGTCGATACTGGTGTAGAGAGCAGGATATTTGGGGCGCATTACATTAATCTGGTTTTATCCGGACAGCAGAAAAATATGAATTTTGTCCTACCAATGGCAGTGTCATCGGCAGAGCTATTGGCAGTGCCGCCAGCAGAAGAAGTGAAAGACATTCTGATACAGTTATATACGGGTATGTTGCCGGATGAAGAAAAACGTAAGAAATACCTGGATTTTTGGATAAAGAAAAGATAAATCCTTTTTAAAATTTGCATTAAAAAAAGAAGATGACTTGCAAATCAAAGGAATGTTTGGTATGATGTGTTAGGAAAACGGATAAGTCCGACAAAAATATCAGTTGGTGTAGCACAGTGGATAGTGCAGCCGCCTCCTAAGCGGAAGATCGGGTGTTCGAGTCACCTCACCAACGTTGAAAGAAGCATTGAAAACAGACCGTTTTGGTGCTTCTTTTTATTTTCATATGATCTAATGTTCGGGGGATCATACAAACAAAGAAGACTTAAAAATGGAGAAAAAAGTATATGAAAAAGAATAAAGTGATAACCTTGATTACAATCGTTGCGATGATAGCTATTGCAGGGGCTTTTTTCGGTGTGAATCATTTGATAGACGCTTATGTAAGACAGCAGGGAGCGACGCAGTCCGGTAATCAGGCAACCATCGGACAAGCGGTCAGTCCGGCAAACAGTCTGATCATGGTGACAATGGATGAACCGGAAGAAAGCGGCGTATGCGGTGAAACTCTGGAATGGTATTATAAAGATGGAGTCCTTGTTATCACCGGAACAGGGGAGATGAATGAATACATATCTTCCGCGGGCATTGCACCATGGGATAGTTTAAAGAGTCAGATAGGATTGGTGATTCTTGATGAAGGAGTAACAAGCATTGGCGGCGCGGCATTTAAGGGCTGTGACAGTATGACGGAGATCGTCCTGCCGTCTTCTCTGACATATATTGGCGAGAGTGCGTTTTCCGGTTGCGGCGGACTGCAGCAGATTGAGCTGACGGATGGTGTAACGAATATTGGCGATAGTGCATTTTTGGTATGCAACAGTTTACGAAATATTGTGATACCGGATGGTGTGACAAATGTTGGAGACATGACGTTTAGTAGTTGCAGTAATTTGAGGGAGATTACGCTGCCGGATAGTGTAACAAATATTGGCGAGAGTGCATTTAAGGGTTGCAGTAACTTGACGGAGATCACACTGTCGGATGCTTTGACCGGAATTGGCGATAATGCATTTGAGAATTGCAGGAGCTTAACGGAGATTGAACTGCCGGATGTTTTGACCAGAATAGGCGAGAGCGCGTTTGCCGGATGCAGCAGTCTGCATGACATTGAGATACCAGACGGTACAATAGCAAGCATTGGTAATAGCACATTTTCCGGCTGCAGTGGTTTGACGGAACTTACGATACCGGATAGCGTGACAAGAATTGGGGAATCAGCGTTTGAAAATTGCAGCAGCTTAACGGAACTTACACTTCCGTCTTCCTTAATAAATATCGGCAAGGGTGCGTTTAGTGGTTGCAATGCCCTGACGGAGATCGTGATACCTGATTCTTTGACGAGCATTGGCAACGGTGCATTTTCAGGTTGTGAATGGCTGACAGAGATCACAATACCGGATTCGGT